>QHXD01000043.1:0-12770 GCA_003223895.1 Acidobacteriota bacterium | reverse complement strand
ATTACGAACCGCTGTACTAAGGGAAAGAAAATCACTGATCACTGATGGCCACTGACCAATGTCCAATGGCCTTGAGCCCTTGAGAAATGTTCATTGGTGGAATTGGTCATGGTGAATTGGGCAATGAGCCATTCTAAATGGCTTAAGTCCATTGGACATTGGGCAGTGGCCATCAGTGATCAGTGATTTGTCTTACTTTTCGGCAGTCAGCAATAGCGCCCCCTCCGCCTGAAACTTCGCCTGGTCCTGCCTGGTCGGAAACCAGCGCGTCGGTGCCCAGTCTTCGGGGATTGGCGTGGAATTGATGATCCGGCGATGGCGGGCCGAGCGAAACCCTATGCTGGAAAGCAGGGCCGTGTACTCTTCGGCGCCGAGAAGATGAACAGGAATGTCGATGGACTTGGCCCAGTCGTGTCCGTACGGGTTCTCCCCGTAATAGTTCGTCAGAAAGAACGCCCTCGCGCCAGAACGCAGAGTACGGAAGACGCTGAGTAGCGTGTCGAAGAAACCGGAGGCACAGGGGATACGCGCGGCATCGGCCACCAGGAAGAGCGCATTCGGCGGGTTGCGGTAACCCCTTAATGCCCCATCGATCAAGCGATCCGAGAGATCGATTCCAAACACGAACCCGCCCGGCGCCTGCTGCGCCAGGACACGGGTGGCCAGGCCCGTACCACAGCCGAGATCGAGGACATTATCGTCCTCGTCAACCTCCATCAGTTCGATCAACTGGCGCGTGATTTCCCAGTTGCTCTTTACCATTCCGCGCCCGCGGCCCTGCTCAGCCAATCGATTGAATTCTCGCCGGATCAGTTCCTGAAGCATACGCCTCCTGCGTGAGCCCGTGGGCCCGACGCTAACCTAGTGCTATTATCACCCGGTGCGGCCCGTTCTCATTTTTGACCTTGATGGTACGCTGGTCGACTCGAAAAAAGATCTGACCGCATCCGTTAACTACATCCGAAAACGATTCGACCTGCCTGTTTTGACGGAAGAAGAGATCGCTCGTTTCATCGGAAACGGGGCCTTGATGCTGATCCGGCGCGCCCTCGCGACACAGGCCACTGAGGCCAACGTTCAGGCCGGATTGCAGATGTTCCTTTCCTACTATCGGGCCCATATGCTGGACAGCACAACGCTTTACCCGGGCGTGAGGCAGACTCTGGACAGGCTGAGCGACTGCAAACTCGCGGTCCTGACCAACAAGCCGGTCCATTTCAGTTGCGCGATGCTCGACGGCCTCGGGATCTATAAACACTTTGCAGCCGTGTACGGGGGAAACAGCTTCGATCATAAAAAGCCCGATCCTGTGGGCGTATATCAGATATTGTCTGACACGAAAGGTCATCGGGAACGGACGTGGATGATCGGCGACTCCGCCGTCGACGTTTTGACCGGCCGGAATGCCGGTATCGCCACGTGTGGAGTCACCTACGGTTACGCGACCGAGACGTTCAAAGACGCTCCGCCGGATTTCCTGATCGACACGTTTTCGGAATTGGAGGGACTGGTCCATGCTTGAAGTCCGCAATTACATCCGAGGTGAATGGATTTCCGTCCGCGAAGGACGTGAAATCGAAGTTCGAAATCCCGCCGATCAGGACGAAGTCATCGGCAAAGGCTTTCTGGCTTCCCGGCGTGAAGCCGAAACCGCCATCGCCGCAGCAGGCGAGGCGCTGCCGGCATGGTCGCGCATGCCTGCGCCCAAGCGCGGTGAAATTGTCGAGCGGGCGGCGGATCTCCTCCGCGCCGAGCAGGACGACGTGGCGCGGCTACTCACGCGAGAGGAAGGTGAAATCTATCGCGCGTACAATGTTCTGAATTACACGGCGGGACAATCGCGAAGGATGGGCGGCGTGACGATTCCTTCCGAGCTTCCGAAGAATTTCGCCTACACTGTCCGGCAGCCGCTGGGTGTCGTGGCATTGATCACACCCTGGAATTTTCCGATCTGCATTCCCGCCTGGAAGATCGCTCCCGCTTTGGTTGCCGGCAATACCGTTGTCTTCAAGCCCTCGTCCACAACTCCTCTGACTGCCGCGAGGCTGGTTGACATTTTCGAACGTGCCGGACTTCCGCCCGGAGTCTTGAACCTGCTCGTCGGGAGCAGTGCGGACGTCGGCGATCTGTTGATGCGCGACAGCCGCATTCGCGGAATTTCCTTTACGGGTTCAACGGAGAACGGGACACAGATCTACACGAGTTGCGCCAACCGGGGAATCAAGGCTCAATGTGAAATGGGCGGCAAGAATCCCGTGATCGTTCTGGAGGACGCCGATCTCAATCTGGCGGCGGATGGCATCGTCTCCGGCGCGTTTGGCTCGACTGGACAGCGATGCACGGCCACGAGCCGCGCAATCCTTCAGGACTCGATCGCTGATGACATGGTCGCGCGCTTGCGGGATCGTGTTTCGAAGTGGAAAGTAGGGAATGGTCTCGATCCCGATGTGCAGATGGGGCCTCTCGTCAGCCAGCAGCAGCTCAAGACCGTGCAGCAATACATCGAAATCGGCAGGAGTGAGGGTGCGAAGCTCGTCACTGGCGGGGGAAAACCGTCCGGTGTTCCACGGGGCTTCTTCATTGAACCGACTATCTTCGATAACGTGCGGCCCGAGTTTCGCATCGCCCGCGAAGAGATTTTCGGTCCCGTGCTGTCGGTCATCCGCGCGAAGAACTACGAACAGGCCATCGAATTCGCGAACATGTCCGCCTTTGGCCTGACATCGTCCATCTACACCAATCACTCGGGCCGCATCTTCGACTTCTGCGAGCGCATCGAAACCGGCATGGTCCACGTGAACTCCCCCACGATGGGCGGGGAAGCACAGATTCCTTTCGGTGGAATGAAATCGTCCGGCATCGGCGAGCGCGAACAAGGGCCGAGCGCCCTGGACTTCTACACGGACGTGAAGGTCATCTATATCGACTTCACGGGCGCGGCTCGAACCAGCAAGTTCTATTGAAACGCCGGGTTCTGTGGCAGATTTGCGATTATTCCAAACAAATGTGCCCCACTTTTCTCGGGAGAAGCCCTCTAATCTATTGATTCTAAGACAACTAAGTTTGGTCTCCGAGGTGCATTAATCAAAGCGACCTTCAGATTACTCCCCTCGGTCTCTGATAGGTCTACTCATTCTCCGAATACCGATCGGCACGTGGTTGGAACGGTGTGAGCCTGTCGCAGTATCTCCTGGGCAGTTTACTCACACCGTTTGTTTTTCGAGAGCGCTTCGGCACAGGTTACCCTTAGAGCCATGACCTCATGGTTTCTGGCACGGCGGCTTCAGACTCAGCTTCTTTTTTGGACTGCCCTCATCGTTGTCATATCGGTTGGTGTGACATTCGAAGTGCGGACGCGCCTGAACCTTCGAATGCTCGAACAGAATCTCCGCGACAGAATCGAAACTCTGGTGCGGGCGGTCGATCGCACGCTGCGTTTGAACTCGGGCGAGGTTCCGGTGGAGGCGTGGGAAAGACGGCTCCGCGAATTCGTTGAAGCGGATCGCACGCTGACGCGGCTGGATGTTGTGGAAGAGCGCAATGGCGAGCTGCGCCTGGTTGCGAGCAGCTCCGAGTCGAGCGATCTGCTGATTCGTTCGAGACCGGCTGCGATCACAACCGAAATCCGGCGAATCGGGCCGGAGCGCGACATGATCTCGGTCCAGCCCGTCGCGGCCAGTCCATACGTTATCGTTGCGCTGGCATCACTGGATAATCTGGACCGGTACGAGGAGAGCAATCGTTCGAGTACGCTGATTTTCAGCGGCATTCTGATCGTGATCGTCATTGTCCTGATGCAGGTGATGTACAAGCGGACCGTATCCAAACGTTTCGATGAATTGCTGGCCGGTATTCGACGAGCGAAAGAAGACAATTTTGCCGAACCGATTCCGGACGAGCGCCAGGACGAGATTGGCGTAATCGCCAGCACGCTGAACAGCCTGCTCATCAAGGTGCGCTCCTTCAACGATGAACTTCAGGGCAAGGTTGCGCAGGCTACGGAGAACCTGAATCGGCGAAACCTGGCGCTCGAGGAAGCCACGCGGCAGATGGTTGAAATGCAGCATCAATTACTTCAGTCGGAACGCCTGGCAACGGTCGGGCAGATGGCAGCGACGTTCGCTCATGAAATAGGGTCTCCGATGAGCTCGCTTTCGGCCCACGTGCAATTGTTGCTCGAGGATCCGAGGCTGACGGAGGAACAGCGCGAAACCCTCGGGATCGTCCGGCAGCAGATCCAGTCGATGGTGCAGATCGTGAATGACCTGCTGAGATCGGCCCGCCGCGGCCCGGCGGACTTCGTGCCGGCGGATGTGAACGAAATCCTGCAGACCGTGCTTCGCCTGGTGCAGGCGAAATTGATGTCGCGGAACATCGACGTTCAGGCGCAATTCCAACCGGTTCCCAAGGTCAGAGCCTATCCGCTCTATTTGCAGGAGGCATTTCTCAACCTGATCAACAACGCTTCGGATGCAATGCCGCGCGGCGGCCGCCTGGAGCTCGAAACCTGGTTCGATGCGGCAACGGACCGCGTGAACATTACGATCGCGGATACAGGGCCCGGTATCGATCCGTCGATCGTGGAAGACGTCTTCAAACATTTTGTGACGACCAAGGCGCTGGGCGACGGTACGGGGCTCGGGCTCGGTATCGTGAAGGACATTGTGACCAGTCATCGTGGAACCATCAACATTGCCCCGGCCAACGGCCGCGGTACCGCCGCGCATGTGACGTTTCCGCCGGACTCGGTGCGAGTGAAAGTATGAGTGATCCGGTCATTCTCGTGGTTGACGACGACCACAGCGCTCAGCGCGCGCTGATCCAGGTTCTGCGCCGGGAGAAGTACGCCGCCGAAGGGGCCTCGTCCGCGGCTGAAGCGCTCGAGAAGCTCAAGGAAAGGGCCTACGATCTGATCGTCACCGACATTCGCATGGAGGGAATGGACGGCATGGAATTGATGCGGACCGTCCGGTCTCTGTGGCCGGATATTCCGGTGATCGTCATGACCGCTTTCGCCAGCATCGACACGGCGATTCGATCCATCCATGAAGGCGCCTACGACTACTTGAGCAAGCCATACGAGATCGACGATCTCCGGCTGACGGTCCGGCGCGCTCTGGAACAATCGCGGCTCATGCGGGAGAATCTTGCGCTTCGCCAGAACCTGGCCGAGGAGCAGGACCGCGAAGTCGGCATGATCGGGATGAGCCCGCCGATGGTCGAGGTCTACAAAATGATCGCGCGGGTTGCCCGGACAAGCACCACCGTTCTCATTCAAGGCGAGAGCGGTAGCGGCAAAGAAGTGGTCGCTCGCGCGATTCATACCAATAGCGACCGCGTGAAGTTTCCCTTCGTCGCCGTCAACTGCGGCGCCCTTACGGAATCGCTTCTCGAATCCGAACTGTTCGGCCACGTCAAGGGCGCGTTCACGGGTGCGGCATACATGAAGCAGGGCCTCTTTGAGGCCGCAAACCGCGGAACCGTTTTTCTCGACGAGATCAGCGAAACCAGTCCCAATATGCAAACCCGCCTGCTGCGCGTCCTGGAAGAGCGAGAGATTCAGCGGGTCGGGAGCATGGACCGCATTGCCGTCGATATTCGAGTCATTGCCGCCACCAACAAGGAATTGCAGCAGCAGGTGAAGGAAGGAAAGTTCAGAGAGGATCTGTACTATCGCCTGAACGTTGTCACCATCAATGTTCCATCGCTGCGCGAACGCATGGCGGACCTGCCGCTGCTCTTCGATCATTTTCTCAAGCGTCACAGCCGCCGGATGGGAAAGACCATCGCCGCCCACGAAAACGTCATGGAAATGCTGGCGGCATATTCGTGGCCCGGCAACGTCCGCGAGCTTGAAAACGTTGTCGAACGCGCCGTGACGCTCAATACCACCGGTGTCCTGGCACCCTCCGATTTCGCAGAGGAGCTGCATCGACCACAAAAGTCACCGGCGTTATTCCCGCATGAACTTGTCTCTCTCGAAGAAATCGAGCGCCAATACATCCTCCACGTCCTGGACCGGCTCAATGGAAACATGAGCCGCGCCGCGGAACTGCTCGAGATCGACCGCCGCACGCTCTACCGGATGCTCGAGCGGTTCGGCGTCAAAACCGGGTAATCGGGGACAGACGCATAAATCACCTAAATTCAAATCAAAGGCCCTTGATCGAATTTAGGTGATTTATGCGTCTGTCCCCGAATTACCCCATGTCGGCGGCTGGAAGACCGTCCTGGCTGCGTCGGCGAATAATGCCGGCAGAGCCGCGCTTATCCATTTCGGCGTGGTCACATTAGCGATATCGGGAGCTGAAAAGTAACGGATCTCCAGGATTTCGGCACCGTCCGGACGGAGTTCCCCGCCGATAACCCTGCCGCGAAAAACAGTCGCCACGTAGGAGGCCTTGTCGCCGTTGGTGTAGTCAACGACCAGGTCGGGACCGCCGAAGACGCCAAGGATACCGGTGAGTTCAACGCGAAGTCCCGTCTCTTCCCATACTTCGCGAAGCGCGGCATCGGCGGGTAACTCGCCGGGTTCTACAAGACCACCGGGTAGAACCCAGCGCTGACGGTCGGAGTGCCTGCCGAGGAGGAGGCGGGACTGTCCGTCGAACAATGCCACGGCAGCCGAGGGCAGTACGAGCAAATCATGGCCCACTTTTTCGCGGAGTTGGTGCAGATAATCCGACATCGACATCGCGGTCTCCTTTTACTGTGGCGGCGTTCTTTGAGCGCCTGAAACTCCCAGTATGGCATCGTCGGCGGGGGGATGGAGTCGATGTTTCGGGTCCTGGTTGCAGGAATGGTGCTCCTGGCTTCGTCGCCGGTAGCAGGTCAGCGGATCAGTGGAGAACTGCGGCTTGAGGTGACGGATCCACAGGGGGGCGCAGTAAAAGCGAACTGCAAGATCGTCGGACAAGCTACAGGCGTCGAACGCACTTTTCAAACGGACGAGTTCGGCCGATCCGTGGTTCGCGCACTTCCTCCGGGCCGTTATGAACTCGTTGTGAGCAGCGACGGGTTCGCGCCTCTTTCCGATGCCATCGAGATTCGATCACAACTCCCGCTCGAACATCGCGTTACGCTGCAATTGTCGCGATTGAGCTCGACCATCGAGGTCACCGAAGAAGTCGACACTCTGCTCGATCCGCTACGAACCGCTCAGTACCTGCCCCGCGAGTTGCTCGAAGATCGTCCGGCATCGGCGCCCGGCCGTTCCGTCATCGGCCTGGTCAATACTCAGCCCGGCTGGCTGCTGGAAGCGAATGGAGTACTTCATCCACGGGGTTCGGAATACGACGTTCAATATGTTGTCGATGGAATACCGCTTTACGACAATCGCTCTCCCGCGTTTGCTCAATCCGTGGATCTCGGAGAATACCAATCCGTGAACGTTCGCACGAGCGGCTATCCGGCGGAGTTCGGTTTGAAACTCGGTGGCGTCATCGAAATCGCGAGTGGCGAGGACGCGCGCCGGGGACTCCACGGCGCCGCATCATTTCAAAGCGGCAGCTTTGCGAACCGCGGCGGCTCCCTGTCGCTGGGTTATAACCACGGCCGCACCACAGCGGGCATCAGCGGTGAAGCGATGGCAACGCATCGATATCTCGATCCGCCCGTAGAAGAGAACTACACAAACCGGGGAAGCGGCGGAGCAGTATCCGGGACATTCGAACGCCTGTGGTCGAACGCCGATCGCACTCGCTTTTATGCCTACCGGCGCGACACGCGGTTCATGGTGCCCAACGAGTTGCTGCAGGAAATGGCGGGGCAGCGGCAGGACAGAAGCGTAGGCGAGACCCTCGGGCAGATATCGCACACGCACATCTTCTCGCCGCGCATTATGGGGCAATTCCGGACGATGGTGCGCGATACAAGTGTTGAGTTGTGGTCGAATCCCTTCTCCACGCCGATCCTTCCCGCTCAGAATCGCGGCTTCCGTGAAGGTTACTTCGCCGGCAGCATCTCCGCGCAGTACGGACACCACGAACTCAAGGCCGGCGGGGAGGGCTTGTTCACATCGATTCATGAAGACCTGAGTTTTCACATCGTCGCTTACAGGCTGGGCCCGGTGCGGGTCTTTGATGGCGACATTCCCCAGGATTTCCGGTTTTCCGATTCGGCTCGCGGCCGCACCGGCTCCGGGTTCGTCCAGGATTCCTGGCGCATCGGGAGATTCAACCTGAACGCCGGCGTGCGCTTTGATCACTATCGCCTGGTCGAGGCGGGCAATGCATGGAGCCCGCGCCTTGGTGCGGCCTTCGACGTTCCGCACGCCGGACTCGTGCTGCGCGCTTCCTATGATCGAGTGTTTCAGATTCCGGCCATGGAAAACATTCTGCTTGCCAGTTCCGATCGAGTGGGAAACCTCGGCGGCGAAGGCGGCTTTCTTCCTTTGCTCCCGTCGCGCGGTAATTTTGTGGAAACCGGTTTTTCCAAAAGCTTGTCGAACCATGTGCGCATCGACGGCAGCTGGTACCGGCGCCGCTTCGAGAATTTCGCCGATGACAGCCTGCTGCTCAACACCGGCGTGAGCTTTCCCATCTCATTCTCCGAAGCCACGATCCGCGGCACCGAAGCCAAGATCGAAGTGCGCTCCTTAGGACCATTCAGCGGGGAAGTGAGCTATACGAACATGATTGGAATCGGAAAATTGCCGGTCGCCGGAGGATTGTTCCTGGGTAACAACGCCGACGAACTGCTTGCCGGTACCGGAGTGTTTCCGATTTCTCAAGACCAGCGCAATACGCTGCGTACGCGCCTTCGCGTCCAGGTCCATCCGCGCGTGTGGTTCGCTTTCGCAGCTTCGTACAACAGTGGGTTGCCTTTCGAGGTGGAAGGAATAGCGAAGCAGCAATTTATCGAGCAGCAGTACGGGGCTCGCATCATGAGCAAGGTGAACTTCGAGCGCGGAAGGATCCACCCTTCCGCTTCGCTGGACCTCTCTGTCGGCGTAGACCTTGTGCGGACGGACAAACTCAAGGTCCGGCTTCAGGCCGACGGCTTCAACCTGGCGAACCGGCTCAACCTGATCAATTTTGCGGGAGTATTTTCAGGAACCGCTGTGGACGCTTCCCGCAACTTCGCCGTGCGATTAAGGACGGAATTCTGACGCGAAGGAAAACGCGGGCTAAAGCCCGCGACTACATTGGGAACCACCTTTCCAAAAATGTAGTCGCGGGCTTTAGCCCGCGTTCTTCCGTTCTAGAAGAAATACTTCAGCGCGAACTGCATGATGCGCGGGCGGTCGGAAATCCTCAATTGACCGAACAGCTGGTTGGTCCTGTCGACGCTGACAGTCTGCAGCCCGTCGGGTGATCGGAAGAGGGGCCGGAAACTGTTGGTGACGTTGAACACCTCCCATCGGAACTCAAAGCGCTGGCTTTCCTTCAATTGGAAGCTCCGCGTCAGCCCCATGTCGAAATCGAAGTGACCGGGGAGGAGAACGCTTCTCGTACCGACATTTCCGATGGTTCCCAGGGCGGGATTTGCAAAGGCGTCCCTGTTGAACCAGAACCCAAGCGGGCTGGCCGAGTGGTCGCCGATAGGATCGCCGCCCAAATACTGGGCCGGCTGGTTGCCGATGTTCGTGCCATTCCGCGCGAAGTCGTTATTGCTGGCCGCGAGGATGTTGGAATAGTATCCCGTCCGGACCCGGTAGATCGTCGACAGGCGCCAGCCGGACGCCGCACGACGGAGCATGTTGTTGGCGAACTTCGGCATTTCGAGCACCGAGGTGAAGTTGAACACCTGGCGGACATCGGCAAGACAGTTCCCCTGGCCATGATCGCGGTCCCCAATGAAAGGATTGGGAATAGCCGGATTCGCACCCGTATCGCCGGCCTCATTGCCCTGGAAAGGTCCAATGCAGTGGGACCAGGTGTAGTTGCCGGTAAGGGTGATGCCCCTGGCGGCGCGTTTGCGTATTTCCAGAAGCAGGCCGTTATAGTTGGATTTCCCGCCGCTCTGGATCTCAACAAGGTTGGCTACAAACTGTCCTGTATTTTGAGAATCGATGAGCGACAGACGGCGCCTCGGATTGGTGTTGGTAGTCGTCGAACAGACGGCGCCCGCAGTTGTCCGGAACGTATAACCCTGCGCGAAGCAGTTGCCGGTGGCGTCGGCGTTACCCGGGAAATAGATCGCGGGATTCAGTTGTTCCGAACCCAGAATGTGGATGGTGTGGCTGCCAATATAGCTCGCAGACACAAGCAGATCGCTTCCGAATTGGCGTTGGATCGACAGATTCCAGTTCTGAACCTGGGCCGGATCGATATTGTTCATTGAGGTGTAATTTCCGAATGGGACGAAGGCCGTCGTCGGGCCGTATTGCGCGGGGAACGGATTGACGCCGTTGTATCCTGCGCCCGGCGTCGACCAGGGATCACCGAAAACGGGATTCACGATCGTGGTGGCGGCGCCCCACGGCGGCACGATGGAGGTCCACAGGTGATATTGCGCGTTCGGATAGTCATATCCGATTCCCGTCGAGGCGCGGACCGACGTCTTGCCATCTCCTCTCACATCCCAGGCAACTCCAAACCGCGGCGCAAATTCCCACCAGTTCTGATCCCGGCCGCGTTTGCCCTGAAAGCCCGGATCCCCGGGGAAGTAGAAACCTGCCGGCGCCTTCTGAAATGCGGAGCTGCGGGTGCCTGCCGCGCGGCGTTGTTCGTTGTAGGACGTGATTCGGCCAAGAGTGAGCGTCTCGGCGAGATCGGGTTCCCAGCGCAGTCCGTAATTGAGGGTCCAGCGCTGATTGACCTTCCAGCTATCGGCGAGGTAGAGCGCCATGTACCATTTCCGCTGATAGTCCGTATTGGGGCCGGACTGCGAAAACTGACTGGGTTTACCCAGCAGCAAGTCGGCCAGTGGGAGTCCCGAAATTGATCCGCTGAAGGTGAACGAGCCTGAGGATTGCACATTCGCATTCGAGTTGGAATCGATCCACAGCATTGCGCCGCCAGCGGCCCACTGGTGCGCTCCTCGGGTCATGGTCGCATCGATGTTCAGTCCGCTCGAGAACGTTCTGTACGTCGATGTGTTGGCCGTTCCACCACCGAGCGCAAAGCCGGGGTTGGTGACGTTGAGCTGCAAATACTTCGGCTGGTAGCTGTAGTAATTCTTCACGCCAAGGTCGCCGTAGTTGAAGAACTCGGCGCCCAACCGCTGTATGTTGGTGTAGTTGGCAACGAGGCGGCTCGACACAACGGTCTGAGGGCTCACCAGCCATGTGTCCCCCAACGCATAAGAGTCCGCTGTATTGCTGCGGCCGCGATCGAAGGTCGTCAGCAGGTTGTCGGGTGCCAGAGAAAACGGGACCGGTTGCCTCTCCATGGTACGCAAAAAGCGTCCCATCACCGAGTGCGCCGCGCTGAGCTGCCAATCTCCCTTTCCGACGATCTGTGTCGTATCGACTCTGAATGGGACGCCGAAAGTGACCAAACCGCATGGGTCATTGGACTGAGGAAGCTTCTTCACCAGATTTAGAGCTATGGGATCGAATGTCGTCGGACTGATGCGGTTGTTCACGAAACCTAAAACCGGACTCAACGTAACGTTCCGGCCGCATGCCGGCGACGTCACCGTACTGAAATCGCCCTGCAGCATGGCCGCCGTGGGCACCCAGTTTTGAGTGTTCGCTGGATCCGAGCGCTCGGTCGTCCGCTGCAGGCCGCCGAAGAAAAACAGTTTGTTGCGAACAATCGGACCGCCTACCGTTCCGCCAAACTGATTCCGTTTCAGCGTACTGCGCTTCTTGTTCCCTGTGCTGGGATCCACGGCCGCAAAGTATTCGGTGGCGTTAAACAAATCGTTGCGTACAAACTCGAATGCATCGCCATGGAAGCCATTGGTGCCGGACTTTGTCACGGAATTCACCTGCGCACCGGAGTGCTGGCCCTGAGATGCCGAAAGCGCGCTGGTTTCCACCTTGAACTCCTGCAGCGCATCAGGAAACGGCAGCGGCAGGCTCAGGTTGTCGTAGGGATTGTTGTGCTGCGCCCCGTCGAGCGAATAATTGACGCCGCTCGGCAAACCGCCGGCGACGGAAATTGCCGCCTGGCCCTGCATGCTTCGCGGTGAAGACGAGTACACCGGAACGTCCACAGCACCGCCGCCCAGCGTGATCAGGTCCGTGACGTTTCGGCCGTTGAGTGGCAGCTCGAGAATTCGCTGCTGTTCCATGACCTGACCAACGCCTGATGTACGCGTCTCGACCAGGGCCGCGTTCGCCTGAACCTCGATCTGTTCGGAACGTTGTCCGACTTCGAGCGTGGCATTGATCACCGGGCTGCTATTGACCTGCAGCACAATTCCGGTTTGCACAAATGTCCGGAATCCGGGCAGCGAGACTTCCAATCTGTACGGACCGAGTGCCAGGTTCGGCAGCACGTACGTCCCGGTTTCATTGCTGACAGTCATTCGGGCGATTGCCGTCTCGGTTTGTGTTGCAGTGACTTCCGCGCCGGGCAGCACGGCGCCGGACGCATCCTTCACCGTGCCGCTGATTTGCGCGGTTGCTCCCTGTCCCCACCCGAACGAAGCGACGAGAGCACACATGACCAAAACCAGAACAAGAGATTTAACGACATCCTTCATATCGATCTCCTCCCCCCTTGAAAGCAAAGTTACGCAAAAACCTGACTTGTAAGTCGATGATTTAGCTGCGCGAAGCTACTACCGTTCCATGTGAAAAGTCAAACCGGGCAACTGTGCGGCTCCCCGAGGGGCCGGATCTGCAATCCGCAGTTTGGAATCGCCGATTTGGAATA
>QHXD01000885.1 GCA_003223895.1 Acidobacteriota bacterium | reverse complement strand
CCGGAGCCGTAACGATTCATTCGTTTCAACTCTGATGCGGTTTCAAAGCACTTCGATGCTCGGCCGAACCGTGCCGGGAACGCTGCTTACGGCGGCGACCACCGCCGTGTTTGTCTACGGCGGCCAGCAGATCATCGCAGGACAAATGACAATGGGTACGCTGGTAGCATTCATGGCTTACCACAGCCGTCTGTTGTCGCCTGTCCAAAGTCTGCTCGGTCTTTCCGCTTCGCTCTCCTCAGCGAAAGTGTCTTTGTCGCGCGTTCTCGAGCTGCTCGACGCACCGATCGAAGTGGCAGAGCAGCCTGATGCCGTTGCGGTATCTGCGGTCCATCGAAGTATTGAATTTCGGGACGTCACCTTGCGCCATGATGGACGAGCGGTTCTGGACGATGTGTCGTTCGAGATTCCCGCGGGCATGTTTTCCGTCATTGTCGGACCGAGCGGGGGCGGCAAATCGACGATCGCGGATTTGATGGTCCGGCTGCTCGATCCGGATGCCGGCGCCGTCATGATCGACGGTCTCGATCTGAAGCGAACGCGGCTTAGCGATCTTCGTCGAACGGTGGTTCTCATCGATCAGTCTCCGTACCTGTTTCACGGAACGCTGTACGAGAACATTGCTTATGCGAAACCTTTTGTCGGCCGTGTAGCCGTGGAGCAGGCTGCGCATGCGGCCGGTCTGACGGAACTTCTTCGCGGCTTGCCGGAGGGTCTGAACACGGTTGCGGGAGAACGCGGTCTGACTCTTTCGGCCGGAGAGCGTCAACGCGTCGCCATTGCGCGAGCGTTCTTAGCCAAGCCCGAAGTCCTGATCCTGGACGAGCCGAGCGCGGCCCTGGATGCGGCGTGTGAAAGGGAACTGGTCGATAACCTGCGGTGGGCGTTTGCCGGTAAGACATTGATTGCCATTACTCATAAGCCGGCCCTCGCCTCGGTAGCGGACCACATCCTATATATAAAGGATGGACGTGTGGTGGAAGCGGTGTCCGTATGACAGGACGCGGCCTCAAGATTGCCGTCATCGATACCGGCCTGAACGCGAGGCATCCCCACATCTGCGCTCCAACGCACCTCGTGGCCTTTGATTCGCAACAGACAGAACACTCCTGGGTGGACATTCTGGGCCACGGAACTGCTGTCACGGCCGCGATCCAGGAGAAGGCGCCACACGCAGACTATTACATCCTGAAATTGTTCGGGGACTCGCTGCGAACGACGGCCGGCCGCCTGATTCAGGCCATGGAGTGGACGATCGAGCACCGGATGGATGTCGTCAACCTGAGTCTGGGAAGCACCAATCTGGAACACCGTCCGATATTGGAGTCCCTTGTCGCCCGCGCAACTGCGGCGGGTGTCGTGCTGGTCGCGGCGCGGTATTCGGGACAGACTCCGGTTTTGCCGGGGATGCTGGACGGCGTGGTCAGCGTTGACGTCGACTGGACTCTCCCGCGAGACCGTTACCGCGTATTGGACGTAAGCAGTTCACCATGCTTTTTCGCTTCAGGTTATCCCCGTCCGTTGCCCGGAGTTCCTGTATCCCGGAATCTCAGTGGAATCAGCTTCGCGGTTGCGAACATGACCGGCTTTGTGGCGCGCGCGTGTGAAGATCTGGAACAGCGCTCGCTCGATAACGTTCTCCATGCGTTGACGGCGGCTTTGCACAACTGACCGCCGACACTTCGTTGATTCCGGAAAAACCGGCGCTCATAGAGCGCCCTGGAGTTTGGACATTTGTGCGGGGTTTGGAGCAAGGACTCCCCTCCTAGATTAGGAGGGGTGCCGCGAGCGATTAATAGTTCGTTAGAAGCGAGCGGCGGGGTGGTCGATCAACGTCGCGAAGCCACTTTATAGATGTCCGCGAAGCGAACCTGCTAAAAAAGGAGGGCTTCGCCAGCATCTATAAGGAGGCTTCGCAACATTGATCGACCACCCCGTCTGCGCCGGCTAAGGAGGCTTTGCGGCATTTTATTGATGGCGCAGCCACCCCTCCTAATCTAGGAGGGGAATTGAAACACACGTTTCGCGTGCATGACCGCTTGCACAAGCGAGTGCAAAAGTCTATAGAGTGCCGCTACAGTAGGAATCGGAATGCATAAAGTACGTTGTCTCTTGCTCGCAATTCTTGCCGGCGGGGCTGCCCTCGCTGCGGTTCCTGCCGGCGTTCCATTCACGATCGACGTATCCGAAGCCGTTGCCGGCGAGTTTCCAGGTGCGCCCCGCCTTCAATCTTTTTCATTCGCCCAATGGAAGGGCCGATGGGTTTTCATCGGAGGCCGCATCAGCGGTTATCACGCGGTCGGCGGCGGCTCTGCGGAATTTCTGCGGGCCGATGCGAACCGCGAAGTCTGGGTGATCGATACGACAGTCAAACCGGCCCGAACATATCACGTGCCGGTTACCCAATTGCCGCCACGACTCGCAGTAATCCAGGCCCAGTGGACGTCAACGGGTCAGCTTTATTTTCAGGACGGAGACAAGCTGTATATCTGCGGCGGCTACGGCCAGGACGAGAAAGGTAAATGGTCCACATTTGATGTGATTTCGCGAGTGAGCCTGCCGGAGCTTGTTGAAGAAGTCATGGGTGGCGGGCTCCCCGCGGAGAGCATCTCATTTGCGAGATCGTCTCTGGTGCAGTCCGCCGGTGGCGCACTGACGAAGCTCAAGGATGGGTACTTCTATCTCGTAATGGGACACTCCTTTCAGGGCAGCTATACGGCCTTTGAAGGCCAGGGAGAACACAACAGTGCGGAAGCGTCGCAAACATATTTGAGCGAAATCCGGAAGCTCAGCGTCAAGACAAAGGCCGATGGGAGCTTGAGTGTTGCTCTCGTCCGGAAGTTTCAAAATGAGACCGAGTTTCATCGTCGCGACCTTAACGTTGCGCAATTCCTCTCACCTGCCGGACTTGGATTCGCCGCCTATGGCGGAGTCTTCACGCCTGAGACACAACTCAGCTACAGCAAACCCATATACGTCGTGCCTGGATCGCGTCCTTTCGTGGACTCTGCCTTCGACCAGAAGATGAATGCATACACCTGCGCCGTGCTGCTGATGTTCAGCGAAACCACGAAAACGATGTACACCACGTTTTTCGGCGGGATCAGCAGGTTTCGATGGAATCCGCTGGAGCATGTTTACGAAGAAAACCCGAGAGCCGGCAGTAAGACCGACTCGACGTACCTCGATGGTTTGCAGTGGAGCGATCAGATTTCGACGATCCGAAAGGACGAGGCCGAAACGATCGAGATCGTTCATTCCCGTTCACTTCCGGCATTTGTCGGCACCGGCGCGGTTTTCATCCCGGTGCCGGAGGTGG
>QHXD01000161.1 GCA_003223895.1 Acidobacteriota bacterium | reverse complement strand
TCGATGTAGCCCGCAAGTTCGGAGTGTGCGATCTGGAACTGCTGCGGAATCGGATTGATGACGCGCTCGAGCGATCGGATCAATTGTTCCATCGTCTCGAGCGAATTCCGGGCGCCCGCTGCGTTCGAAGTTGAAGCAAACGCGAGACCGCGTGCCCAGTAGTACCAAAGGGATTCAGAGGGCTGGTTGTAGAAGGGAAGCGTCTTTCCGTCTAGAATCTCGTCCCACTTTTCAAATCGCACGAGCGTCTTCATCAGGGCAAACCAACCGACGCGGTAAAAAAATTCGGCGGTCTCCCGGTCAGCGGGAATCTCTTTCGCGGACATGAGGTCGGCGATGCGCAACATCGCATCCCGGTAGCGGCCTTGTGAACCGAGCGCATGGAGGAGAAGAATCTCGTTGTGAACGTAGCTCAGTTTCGAATAACGCGGATCGGCGGACATGTATTCGCGTTCCTTGGCGGCCGCTGCCAGGAATGCCTTCACGGCTTCGTCGAACATGCCTATCTGCGCGTAAACATGGCCGGGCATGTGAAGCACATGAGGAATATTGGGCGCCAGCGCGGCATAACGGTTGGCGAGGGGCAGCGCATCCCGCAGGTTTGTGCTTCCTTCGAGAGCATGAATCAAGAAATGATTGGCGCCCGCATGATTCGGATCCTTCGCCAGAACCTGTCGTAACAAAGTCAGGCTCTCACCGGTTCCGGCTTTGGGAGACTTCGCAGGTGCGTCATAGCCATTCTCGAGTGCCAATGCGAGTATCGCCTTCGCTTCAAGGTCGTCCGGAAACAATTCGACGAGTCTTCTCATGGCTGCAATGTAAGCGGCGTCCTGATCGCGCAACGCGGGATTGTGGTGTGCAGCGACCGCTTCAATGTACAGGCGTTCGCGGGGAGTGATGGAATCCCTTAACGCCTGGGCTTTGACAATCGCGGCGCGCGCGCGAGATTCGGGTGAGTTCGGTGGCGTCACAGGCGGCCCCGGATTCGGTGTGAGTAAGATTTGATACGCGGGGAGGAAAGTGCCGGGTGCAGCCATCGCAATTCCCCAATAAGCCATCGCGGCGTTTGGATCGAGGGTAGCGGTGTGCCGAAACGACCGCTCTGCCTCGACGAACCAGAAGCCGTAGAGTTGCGCGACTCCTTGATTGAAGAACGCCTGAGCGTCTTTAGAGTTTGTCGTGATGGTGAAATCGACCTTCCCCATGCCGTCCATGAGCCTGGCGGCAGCAGAGGGTGTCGATGGTGACACTTCGGCGGGGTGATGAAGTGCATTTGGGCGCTCTTGCGGGGCACGATTTTCATCGGGTGATCGGCAACCGTGAAGAGGAAGAGCGAGCGCAAGAAGTAGAAATATAAGCATGGGGATCAATTTTGCTTGAAAATGCACGCATTCTAGCGATAAATCGTCAGGTAAATCCGTCGTATTTTTGGAGGGGCAGATGAGATTGCGGCGAGCGTTGTTAGCTCTCGTGGCTGTATTTCCCATGTTGAGCGGCGTGGTTCTTGCGCACCATAGCAGAGCGCATTACGGAACTGAAGAGTCGACGACGAGGGGAACCGTTCTTGAATACAAATGGAGAAATCCCCATGTCTACGTGGTCTGGGCAGTGAAGGATCAAGATGGGAAAACCACGCAGTGGGTCGGTGAAATGGCTTCACTAACCTCGATGATTGCGGATGGCATGACCAAGGATTCTCTTAAGATCGGCGATGAAATTACTGTTATCGCCTTCCCAACAAAGATTGCGGGTTCGGCTGAAGCCCTCATCAAGAAGATAACGAAAGCCGATGGGACCGTTGTTGTGGACAACTCGCGAGTACCCAATCTTCGACAACCATAGCATCTCATCTCGGGAGTTACATCAATGCGAAACCGAATCACTGTCGCGATCCTTGCCCTGGTGTCTCTGGCTTTGTCACCGGCAATCCTGGCTCAAGAAAGAAGTTTCGAGCGGCCAACGACGGAGACTCAGCCGGACAAGGAATTGACGCCGGGGCCCGGCTGGAAGACGTGCCCGCGCTGCACGAATAACAAGCAATTGGCGGCAGCGTACAAAACTTACAATGTAGATGGCCATCCATTTGATCCACATGACCTGTCAGGAGTATGGGGAAACAACGGCATCGAACTCGATGTGAAGAATGTCCCGCCATTCACACCACTGGGTGAGCAGATGTTCGAAGCGACCCGGTCGGAAATTCCAACCACAAATTCGAAAGATGGAATGTTGATATGCGATCCTCTGGGCTATCCGCGCTTGTTCGCATATAACTACGGATTCCAGTTTGTGATGTTGCCCGACAGAGTGCTCCAGTTCTTTGAGTGGGGCCACACGTGGCGCGACATCTGGACCGACGGCAGGAAACTTCCCGACGATCCTCCACAGCCGCGTTGGTTGGGATACGCCGTTGGAAGGTGGGAAGGTGATACTTTGGTTGTCGAGGGATACGGTTATGACGATCGGTCCTGGATCTCAGAGGACCGCAGAAATCGGATCCGTGGCTTTCCGCATACCGACCAGATGCGGACCATCGAGCGTTACAGGCGTACGAGTTATGGGACCCTGGAGGCCGAAGTGACCATTACGGACCCAAAGATTTTCACTCGCTCCTGGACAACCAAAGGCAAAGTCGAACTTCGTCCAAACGCGGAGCTCTGGGAATATTTCTGCGTACCCTCCGAGTCGGATGACTACAACAAGCGGCTAATAGACGCTGCTAGGCAATCCAACAAGTAGGCGAAACTCCCCTCCTAAGTTAGGAGGGGTGCCGTTCGCGCTTTTTTAGCGAACGGCGGGGTGGTTCCTCAGGCAACCACCCCGTCTGCGCCCGGCTTCGGTGGCTTCGCGGCATTTTCTTCATGGCGCAGCCACCCCTCCTAACTTAGGAGGGGAGCTTCGGAGTCCTGCCACATCGGGCAAGAGTCAACATTCACACGCCTCGTATCTTATTGTATTTCCAATTTTATCTCTTGCCCCACTGTGCCCTCAGTTAGATAATTCGCTACAAGAACAATTGTCGGTGAAAATTCTGCTCTGCAAGACCGAAAGCACGTGTAGTGATCGCAGGAGGAAGAGGATGAAACGCGGGAATTTGGTTCTTATCATCACGGCGGTTTTTTGTCTCTCGCTTGTTGTCTCCGGACAGCGGCCTCAGACAAACCCGCCGTCGCCAACTCAGTCACAGGAAGATCGGATTGAAGCAGCGCATGGCAAATTGTTATCGAATGAGGACAAGGCTAAAGACGCGAGCCGGCTGACAGAAGCGGTGGCGCCCGCCCTGCGGGACGCAGGAACTTCCACTGCTCCAATACCTCGAAAGAATTTCATCGACGAACACATCTTCGGACGGATCGAGCGCGACAAGATTCCTCATGCTCCGCTCGCAGGTGATGAGGAGTTCTTGCGAAGGGCGTATCTGGATGCGACAGGTCTTTTGCCGACGTCCGATCGAGTCCGTTCATTTCTGACGGATACGGATCCAAATAAGCGTGACAAGCTTATCGATTCTCTGATTGGTAGCGAGGAATTCACGGACGAGTGGGCATATCACTTTGGCGAGTTGCTCCGGACACGAGAAGCGCAATTTCATCTGTGGACAAAGCAGTGGCTCAAGGTGGACCGGCCTTATAACGATGTCTTCGCGGACATCATTACACCCACCACTAAAAATGCAAAAGGTTTCCCGACGGCTGTCGCCTTCTATGATCCCATTGGCTACATTGCGACTCGCTGTGGGCTGTGGACGGACGCTGATGACTACAAAGGTCTGAACCGTCTGGACTGGGTTGATGAGATTACGTCGGATGTCGGCCGCGTGTTCCTTGGGCTCAGCATGGACTGCTTCTCCTGTCATAACGGTGCCGGTCACGCCGACAGTTTCAACATGTTCCTGGGCAGCAGGAAGAGAACCGACTTCTGGCAGCAGGCGGCGTTCTTCGGGAAGATGCGAAACATAGGATACAGCGACGGTAGTGCGCGCAATTTCTATGGCGGCAGCAGCCTCTTTGATGACCTGGCGCCCGGATATAACACCGGAAACGATGGTCTGTTCTACACTCCGGCGGAGGGTCGTTTCCCGCGCGATGGCAGAACTTACGAACCTGCATTCCTGCTCACCGGAGAGAAACCGAAACCGGGCGAAGATCCGCGTAAGGCATTAGCTCGAATCGTGCCGAATCATATCCAGTTCGCGCGTGCGACCGTCAACATCCTTTGGCAGAAGTTGATGGTGATTGGTTTAGTCGAGCCCTACGATGGTTTTGATCTGATGCGACTGGATCCCAAGAATCCACCCGCGAAGCCGTGGACGATTCAACCTTCGAATCCCGAATTGCTGGAAGCGCTCGCTCAAGATTTCCGCTCGCACAACTTCAGCATTCATCGAGTCATCAAGAACATCATGAAGTCCAGTGCCTATCAACTCTCCGCCAGCTTCCCCGGAGAATGGAAGGATGCCTACATTCCGTATCACGCAAGGCGGTTCGCTCGAGTTTTGACGGGCCCAGAGGCTGTCGATATCGTTACCCAGGCGACGGCCACTCCGTTCGAGTTGAAGTTGTACGGAGCGGATCGCCAGTACGTCAAGGAGTTGACCAGTCCTTTGAGTCTCAAGGGAGAGGCGGGCGGCGGCGGTGGCGCTCTGAACGCCGGCAATTCTCCGGAGAAGTCGCTGGTCTTTGCGTTCATGCAGGCCTATTACCAGGCCGAGCGCGCACTGCCACCAGTCGACAAAAATATAGCCAGTCCAGTGCAAGCGATGATGATGATGACTTCGCCGGTCGTTACCAGGCGTGTCGCCGCTCAAGGAAACACACGCGTGGCGAACTTATTGAAGGCCGGCAAATCGGACGACGAAATTCTCGATGATCTGTTCCTGGCGAGTCTGTCACGCCGGCCTACGGCCGAGGAAGTAGAAGTCGCGAAACGTGTGATCGCAAAGGACAGGAAAAGCGGAATCGAGAACATTCAATGGGCGCTGCTGAACTCGACAGAGTTTTTAGTAAATCATTGAGGAGAAAAATCAATGCGAGAACGAATCGCGAATCTGAGCCGCCGCGAATTACTGAAATTATTCGGTATCAGTGTGGGCACCAGTCTTGCCGGTGAAGCCGCATGGCCGCGGAAGATTCAAGCACAAAGCAGGAAAGTTACGCCTCGAAAGAATGTGCGCAACGTGATTTTTATCCAAAATTGTGGCGCCATGAGTCCGCCGGAGTGTCTGGACTTCAAGGAAACCAGGTTCACGGCCAAGGACCTGGACATTCAGACCGTCAATTCGGATTTTGTTATTTCCAAATCCATTTTTCCGAACTATGAAAAGTGGGCGCCACGCGCGACATTGGTTCGGTCGTTCTATGAAAACTCGCTTGTTCACTCCTCGGCTCAGTACCATACGCAGGCGGGCCGTGCGTTGAATGCCGCGATTCTAAGAGAAATTCCAGCGTTCGGCAGCGTCGTCGCCTACGAACTGGAATCCGAACGACGAAGCTCTGATACGTTCCCGACATTTGTGAGCTTCGATTTGTGGAACGCCAGGTGTCCGCAGATCGGATCCGGAATGTTGCATCCCCGCTTTTCAGGACTCGACATCAACACGGCCAGCGTGTTCGAAGCCTTTGGCGCCGGCGAGGATGACAGCGCAGCCAAGAATTCCGTTCTGGCGGAACGCTGGGAAGTTCTCGGCAGAATGTCCGAGGTTTCGCCTTCGGGAGGGATTGGCGGGAAGGCCAACGAGTACAAGGCGCACTATGAGTACGCCTACAAGATTCTGACGGATGCTCGATTCAAGAAGCTCCTCAATTTGAGCGAGCAGGATAAGGCCCGCTATGGTGTGCCGAAGGATCGCGGTACTTGTAAGATCGGCCTTGCCATGCTGCTGGCGCGGAACGTGCTCGCCGCCGATGCGGGTGGACGATTTTTGTGGGTCGCCAACACATACAACGGTGGAAATGGTCCGGCGGACAATCATGATCAGCTCTATGGCCGGGGTGCGCTGGCTCCGAAGGGTGCACAGCTATCCATCTACGAGAGCGGTCCGAGGCTCGATGCGGCTTTCAGCAGCCTGATTGAAGATCTTTCGAAGATGCCCGGCAAGGAGCCTGGCAAGGCACTTCTCGATGAAACCATGGTTTGCATGGTCCATGAATTCGGGCGCAATCCAGAGATGAACACCAACGGTGGCCGTGATCATTGGGGCCCCTGTTTCACGAATCTGTTTATGGGTGGCGGCGTCAAGCCAGGACGAATCATCGGCAAGACGGACGGTTACAAAGTGACCGACGTGGGTTGGAAATTCAAAGAACAACCCATGATGGATCACGTTGTTTCGACGATCTATAGCGCTTTGGGCATCGATTGGTCCAAGAAGATCGTTGACACACCGTCGGGACGAGCCTACGAATACCAGCAAACAGCTCCGCTCGGAGGACCGGCGTTCATTCCTTCGACTCCTATTGAGGAACTGTTCGTATAGAACTGTAGCGGCGGTCTGTGACCGCCGCTACCTGGAGATTGGCCATTTGTGCGTAGCTTGGAGCAAGAACTCCCCTCCTAGATTAGGCGGGGTG
>QHXD01000886.1 GCA_003223895.1 Acidobacteriota bacterium | reverse complement strand
GATCGTACTTGGCAAGCCCGATACGGCTTCGAGCCGATTGAATCTGACCCAAGCTTTCAACTCGCCCGGCACAACCCTGGCCTCGCAGTTCGGGGGACTGCTCATTTTGAGCGCAGCGCCGTTAGCGGGCTTCTCGCCGCAGACCGCCGCAGGTTATGTCTCGTTCTACTGGGCCGGAGCTATGGTTGGGCGCTTCATTGGGGCAGCCGTTCTGCGGCGGATCAAGACCGGCATCTGCTTGCGGTATGCACGGTTTGTACCGCAACGCTGGTCACGGTCTCCATGCTCACCACCGGACACGTCGCAATGTGGAGCATAATTGCAGTAGGGTTGTTCAATTCCGTTATGTTCCCGAGTATCTTCACCCTGGGCGTCGCTTATCTTGGACCGTTGACGGGTTATGGATCCGGCCTCCTGAATATGGCTATTGTGGGCGGGGCGATCATTCCGGTGATCCAGGGTGCGATGGCTGATCGTATCGGGATTCACCACGCGTTCTTTCTGCCCGCTCTCTGCTACTTGTACATCTTGTTCGATGCACTCAAAGGCTCAAGGCCGAACAGCGAACGATATGCAAACGACCCCGGCAAACGTGTGAAGGAGGGGCAATGCTACTCGCAGGTGACATTGGTGGGACAAAAACAGACCTCGCGATCTTTTCGCACGGAGCCGGGCCGCACTCACCGTTGGCTCAAAGTGAGGTGCATAGCGCCGATTATCCGAGTCTGCAGGTGCTGGTGGCAGAGTTCCTTAATAAGGTAAAGATGCCCATCGAGACAGCCTGTTTTGATGTCGCTGGACCGGTCATCGATGGGCACGTGAAGCTCACTAACCTGCCCTGGGCAATGGATGAAGCTTCACTTGCGAAGGATCTCAATCTCAAATCCGTTCGTCTGATCAACGATCTGGAGGCAGTCGCCCGGGCGATTCCCGTTCTACGCCCGAACGATGTGAACACATTGAATGTCGGGCAACCGGTTCGGAACGGCGCCATCGGTGTCGTCGCGCCGGGCACCGGCCTGGGCGAATCATTTCTGACATGGGATGGATCGAAATACGTCTCTCACAGCTCGGAAGGGGGGCACGCGGATTTTGCCCCGACGGATGAGCGGCAGATCGGCCTGCTTCGATACATGCTCGAGCGCTTCGATCACGTCGGTATCGAGCGTGTCTGTTCAGGAATTGGGATTCCGAACATTTATGAGTATCTGCGCGACATCGAACACATACCAGAGAGTCCCAAAATCGCCCAGTTGATCGCCGTATCGAAAGATCGAACTGCGGCCATCGTTGAGTCAGCCATGAACCCCGAAAATCCCAGCAAATTATGCGCGGCCACAGTCGACACGTTCATTTCGATTCTGGCGAGTGAGGCGGCCAATCTGGCATTGAAGGTCCTGGCGACGGGGGGCGTTTACCTTGCGGGTGGCATCCCTCTGCACATGCTGAGAGTACTTCAGGGGCCAGGTTTCATGGAATCTTTTGAGCGGAAGGGACGCTTCGTTGAGCTAATGAAACACATTCCGGTTCACGTCATCCTCACTCGCGCAGCGTTGGTTGGGGCTGCCGCATACGGGCTGGAGAGTTTTAGGGAGGGATCATAATCATGGACCGCGTGAGCGAAGAACTTCCCATCATTTACCTGGCCAGGCACGGTGAAACGCCCTGGAGTCTGACCGGCCAGCACACAGGCCTCACCGATTTACCGCTGACCGAGCGCGGCGAAAGCAATATGACCGGCAAAGTGACGCAAACAGGCTGTCATCAACTGGGGTGATTCAATGAAAGCGACACAACTGCTTCATAACTTGGGCCAGAGTCTCTGGCTGGACAACATCACGCGCGATCTGCTCCGCAGCGGTACGCTCAAGGAGTACATCGACAACCTGTCCGTGACGGGACTTACGTCGAATCCGACGATCTTCGACCACGCTATTAAGAACAGCGCGGCGTATGACGCGGCGATCACCGAAAAGTCAGCACAGGGCAAGTCGGGCGAGGCGCTCTTTTTTGAACTGGCGCTGGAGGACCTCACCCGGGCCGCGGATCTCTTTCGACCCATCTACGAAGAGACGAATGGGGTGGACGGATGGGTATCGTTGGAAGTGTCGCCCGTCCTCGCCTACGACACAGCCAGCACTATTGCTGCCGCCAGGGATCTATTCATGCGGGCGGCGCGTCCCAACCTGTTAATCAAGATTCCCGGGACGAAGGAAGGACTCCCCGCGATCGAGGAGGCAATTTTTTCGGGTATACCCGTCAATGTCACGCTCCTGTTCTCCCGCGAGCATTACGTCGCGGCCGCCGAGGCGTTTCTGCGCGGCATCGAGCGGCGCATCGAGGCCGGGCTCAATCCCAATGTCGCCTTCGTCGCATCGGTATTCATCAGTCGTTGGGACACTGCCGTTGAGAGCAAAGTGCCTGACAAGCTGCGCAACCAACTTGGCATCGCCATCGCTAAACGCACCTACAAGGCCGCGCGCACTCTTCTGGGCTCGCCGCGCTGGGAGCGTGTCTACAACCTCGGCGCACGTCCTCAACGCCTGTTGTGGGCAAGCACGGGAACCAAGGACCCGAAGGCCTCCGACATTATGAACTACTGGCCGTGATCTCTTCCAAGAGCGCTTTGCTGAAAGAGGCGAAAGGAGCATGAGCATGACAGCACGCACGCAAACAAACCTGAAACAACCGGCAGTCAGGCGCCAGGCGTGGAAAGCGCTCGAGTCGCATTATAAAAAGGTCTCAAGGCTCCATTTGCGACAGCTCTTCGCAGAAGATCCAAAGCGCGGCGAGCGGATGGCGGTCGAGGCGGTGGGCCTTTACCTGGACTACTCCAAGAATCGCGTGACCGGCGAAACCCTCAAGCTCCTGTTTCAGCTCGCCGAGGAGTCCGGCCTGCAAGCCCGAATCGACGCGATGTTTCGCGGGGAGAAAATCAATGTCAGCGAGAAGCGAGCGGTGTTGCACGTGGCGCTACGCGCGCCGAAAGGAGCGTCTATTGTCGTAGACGGAGACGATGTCGTGCCCAAAGTCCATGCCGTGCTCGGCAAGATGGCTGATTTCTCAGAGCGCGTGCGGAGCGGCGTGTGGAAAGGTCATACGGGAAAACGCATTCGGAACGTCGTTAACATTGGGATTGGCGGCTCCGACCTCGGGCCGGTGATGGCCTACGAGGCGCTCAAAGCGTACAGCGAGCGGTCCATGACGTTCCGGTTCGTTTCCAATATTGATGGCACCGACTTCGCCGAGGCTGTGCGTGATCTCGACCCAGCAGAGACACTTTTCATCGTCTCTTCGAAAACCTTCACAACCCTGGAGACAATGACCAATGCCCACACCGCCCGCGCCTGGTCGCTCGCCGGGCTCGGCGGTGATCAAGAATCCGTCGCGAAGCATTTTGTCGCCGTTTCGACGAATGCGGCGGAAGTATCCAAGTTCGGCATCGAT
>QHXD01000160.1:6794-22295 GCA_003223895.1 Acidobacteriota bacterium | reverse complement strand
TTGAGCTCCAGGATGAGATCGCCCGAAAGATTGTCGCTAAGTTGAAGATCGAGCTCTCGAACCAGGGCGCTCCTCTCGTGCGCCGGTATACCGATAACCTTGAGGCTTACAACCTCTATTTGAAGGGACGATTCTATTGGAACAGGCGCTACGAAGTCGGACTGCAACGAGGCATGGAGTGCTTCCAGCAGGCGATTGAAAAAGACCCGGAATACGCGCTCGCATACACCGGACTGGCGGACTCCTACAGCGTGCTGGCGACCTATAACTTCATGGGGCCGGCCGAGGGCCACAGCCGTGCCAAAGCCCTCGCGCAGAAGGCTCTCGAGTTGGATAACACGCTGGCCGAGGCGCATACGTCGCTTGGATACACCCAGCTCTTTTACGATTGGGATTGGGAAGCTGCGGAAGCGTCATTCCGGCGCGCGATCGAAATCACCCCGAGCTATTCAGCGGTTCACTACTGGTACGCCACATACCTCGCCGTGATGCGGAGGTTCGAGGAGGCACGCGTGCATATGAAGCGGGCGCTCGACCTGGACCCGTTATCGCCGCTGGTACATGCCATTGTCGGCTGGGTTCTGTTTCTCGAGCGTCGCTTCGACGAGGCTATCGCGCAACTGCGCGCAGGACTCGAGATCGAGCCGGGGTCATATCTGCTTCAGTCGTTTTTGGGAGTTACATACATCGATGCATCGATGTTCGGCGATGCGATCGAGGTGATGCGGCAGGCTGTCGAAACCACGAAGGGCTCGAAGCTGATGCTCCAGGGACTCGCTCTGGCCTATAGCAGCGCGGGAAGAATGAGCGAAGCGCTGCCCATCCTGAAGCAACTCCAGGAGAGAACGGATGCCCAATATCTGTCGCCGTTCTTCGCCGCATGCACGTCCCTTTCGATGAACGAACCCGATCAGGCCATGGAATACCTTGAACAGGCCTACCGCGAACGTGACGGCGCATTGATCTACATCGCGGTGTTCCCGCGGCTGGAAGGGTTGCGGCGGAACGCGAGATTTGAGGAGTTGATACGAAGAATGAAACTGGGATGAACGGCAGTTAAATCAGCCGCCAATGACGCGAATTACGCGAACGGCGCATCAACGATCATTTATTGCGCCGTTCGCGTAATTCGCGTCATTGGCGGCTGATTTAACTGCCCAGCCGTTTGAGATACTCCAACAGATCTTCCTTCTCCTCAGGCTTCAGCGCGCTTCCGAAAGGATGACCCACGTTGGAATTGCCCGTCTTCCGCGTATCGAACGTCCAGCCGGGTTGATCGGTTCGGTACCCAAGTTTCTTCGGGTCGTATTCCCGGCTCCCAAGCAGAAATGCCTGCGGACGCTGTTCCGGAGTGAGCAAGTCGGCGAGCGTCGGCACGGAGCCGTTGTGCAAGTAGGGAGCAGTTGCCCAGATGCCGGCCAGCGGCTTTGCCGGATACCCGAATTCCCTGGTTTGCGCATTTGCATAGGCGACGCGCCAGACCGGCTTCGTCTTCCTGCCGCTTTCCCATTCGATCTTCTCGAGATCCAGGTCTGGCCTTGTTTTCTTCAGATCCTCCAGCCCTTTTCGCTGAATGCGGTCGAGAAAGATGGCCTGCGCTGCGCCAAAATCCATTGTCTTGCCTTCAACGTTCACCGGAACAGCCCAGTTTTTGGCCTCCGCATCATCGGTTCCGACGATGTGCAGCGGGATAATTGTGTAGACCGTCAAATTAGGATCGTCTGCGTAGGGCTTACCGGAGTCATGGCAGCGCGTGCAATTGCCCGTTTCGGCATATGCACCCATACCGCGATAGATTTGTTCGCCGCGGTCCGCCTTCTCTTTGTCGATCTCACCAAAAATCTCTTTCGGCCATGCGGGCGGTCTGGTTTTGTAGGCGAGCTGTTCTATCCTGAACAGGCTGTACAAGTCGATGGAGGACTCGCCCGTAGTCGGCACGAACGAAGCGCCAAGCCCAAGCGCCTGCCCGAGATTCCGTTGCATCACGGAGTTCGTGTTTGAGGGCCAGTGAAACCACGCCGTCTTGTGCATGTTCCAGATGTAGGGGAAACTGCTGGGACCCGACAACGGCTGCGCGTTGGCCTTCCCGAACAGCAAAAGTCTGGCGGTTCCGAAAGCATCTGCGCGGCCGAAACCGGCGGGCGTCTCCGGGTTTTGCGCGCCGCCGAGGTTCCCGAGCATCGTCAGGTAGGATTTCATCAGGCGAATCTCTTCCGCAATGTCGCTGAGTGCGAGGCGGACTTTGTCCGGTTGTTTCGGGTCGTTCTTGATGCGATCCACATCTGCCTGATCGACGTCGGGCTTGCCGGCGATGCTGTCCAATTCATAGGCGACAGCCTTGTTCTCCGAGCTTCCTTGCTTCAGTGCGTCGTATTCCTTGGCGGAGTCGAGGGTTGCAACCTCGGCCCTCGCCTTGCCGGCTTTGATTTTGGCTCTCAGGTAGGCCCACAGTTTTGAAGGACTCTTGTAGGTGGTCTCCGCCGTGTCCTTGATCTCGCTGAGAAAGCCGACGATGTCGAACATGTTGGGCGCGCCGTCAATGCGCAGGTTCTTGCCGCCATATTCGATCTGTCCGACGTGGCAGGCGGCGCAATTGACGCCCACCATCCTGCTGAGACCGAACGGCCTGAGGGCAGCGGTTCCTTCCCTTTCCTTTATGGTGACTCCAACAGGAACGTGTATCGACGTTCCCTCGAACAATGGACCTTCGGGATCCGGGACCAGTCCGAATCGTTCAAGGTTCTCAATGAACGGCCGCTTGGTTTTAGGACTCTCCATATAGAGGATCCAGGCCACGGGAAACAGCTCGCTGCCTTCGGGGAGATGATAGAACTCCAGACGGTCTGCCGGAGTCATTGCGTTTTCGCTGTAGGTCACCGGCTTGAGATCAGGCGCGCGGGGCTCTGCCGGCGCTCCTCCACATCCTTGCGAGAGCGCAAGTGCCATGACAAGAAGAAGATACACCTTCTTTCCTGCGTGCATAGGAAGCTCCTTTCGACGGTTAGCGAGTATAGAGTTTTTTCGTTAAATGCAGAATTTAAATTTGCCGTAAAATGCCCCGGGGATTGGCGGGACGGGAGCTAACGACTACATTTGGAAACATGCGTAGCCCCAATGTAGTCGCGGGCTTTAGCCCGCGTCAGTTCCCGAACCCCGGGGGTTGCATGAGAATAATAACGATTCTGAAATGGCTCTTTGTCTACTTACCTGTCCGATTCACCGTGCCCTTCCTGGGACTGCTGGCGTGGTTTCTCTTCTATCTCTGGCCGTGGCTTCTCGAGGTGGTTTTCCCGGTGGAGCGCACCAATGATATTCGAGACACGATTCGCTTGTGGCTGGTCCAGTGGTTCGTTCCCGGCTGGATCGATGTGCTCAACCTGCGGCCTGCAGCGAAGGCCGTTGCGATTCTCGGTTTGCTGGGCGTGGGACTCCTTGTGGTTTACAACGTCGCAGCCCTTTGGTACCAGGGCATTCGAAAGTGGCGGCGGGAGCGGTTGCTGATCGGAACAATTCTGCTGAATCTCTTCATTTACAGTTATCCCTGGATCTTTGCCCCCAAGGACTGGGCCGAAGGGGTTTATTTCTTTGTACCCTTCTATGTGAGAACAGCCTGGATTGACGGTTTTACCCGTTACGGGATCCTGTGGCTGTTGCCGGCCGCAACCATCCTGGTCACTTTGACGTTTGAACTGTTTGTGCGAAAGAAGACTGCTACGGGGAGCGACCTGCGAATCCGGGTAGATCTTCCGCCAATCGAAAACGGAACGTTTGATGACCTTCAGAAGGAAATCAAAAATCTGCGCATTGGTTTGATCCTGTCGGGCGGCGGCGCGAAAGGCGTTTATCAAGCCGGTTCGATGAAGGCGATTCATGAGTTTTTGAGAAATAAGAACTGTCTCGGCAACGTGCGGATGATAGCAGGCACTTCGATCGGCTCGTGGAACAGCATGTTCTGGCTTGCCGACATGGTCGGAGCGGATCCCGGAAAGATCAGCGCGCACGAACAGTGGTGGTGCACCACGAACGTGGAGCGAATCATCGAGTTCGACAAGTACATTCCTTTTCTGTCGAACTCCGCGCTTCGTCCCCGGCCGTGGCGCGAAGATTTCGATACGCTGTTCAGAAATGGCGCCATTCATTCCGTGCTTCCCGACCCGAGTTCCCTTCACTTCTATTTGACGCGCTCGAATGTGGCGCAAGGCAGGCTGGAGTTCAGTACGAATTGGGGAGCGAAAGAACGAGAGCGGGCGCTCAAATCGGATGACATGCAGGTGGACAGCTTTATTGAAGCGCGGACAATCGAGGACGTTAAGGACGCCGTGTTCGCCTCGATGGACCTGCCGCCGCTGTTTCCTTATCAAATGCTCGGCCACGAGTACTTCGAGGACGGCGGGGTTATCGACAATCTCCCGATTCGCTTTGGAACCCTCGTTGAAGAATGCGACCTCCTCTTCGTTCTCGCCCTGAATTCTTCTTTCGAAACCGTTCCCGAACAGCATTCCATGGGGAAGCGCCTGATGCGCGTCATGGACGTCCGGCAGGGTGTGCTTGAAAGAAATTCGATGCGCATGGCCTACCTTTACAACAATCTCAATGCTCTCCATAACGGCGAGGAAAACGCTGCGGTTTCGTCCAGAAAGCTCGTGCGCGTGTTTGCGATCTGCCCCGAGCAGCCGCTGGCTGTGAATACGAGCGAATTCTGGAAAACCGAGTATTTCGAAAGCGCGTTCCAGACGATGTACAACGCCACTCGTGTCGAGCTGAGCAAATTTAACTTCATGGACCTCCCGGCCGTGACGACGAAGGACCATCACGACTGGCTGCGCATGGCACTCGTCAGCCAGGCCGGTGAAATCACGTATAACTATCGATTCTGAGGAAATTTCGAAATTGGACGAATCCTGCATCTCAAATCCGAAATCCGAAATCTCCAATTGGACTGGCGACCGCGCGGCCCATGCCGTCCAATCTGAGATTTCGGCTTTCGGATTTGAGATGCAGGACTCGTCCAATTTCAAAATTTCCCGGGCGTCCCTGTGCCTTTTGTGCGTCTTGTGGTTCGTTCTCGTTTCGTTGCCGGCATGGGCGCAGTCTCCGGCAAAGGAAACCTATCTGCGGGCGGTTGCCGAAATGGTCCAGCCGAAGCCTGCCGATGTCTCGAGTGGGCTGGAGCGGATTGATCCGAATATTCCGGCGCGCGTGGTCACCTGGACGCGACCCGGCGCGCTGAGGGAAATGAAAGATCCGAAGCGCTGGGTGAAAAAAGCGCCCTACGATATCTGGGTAACAGTCGTACCCAGGCTGAAGTCATTTTGCCAGGCCTTCGCAAAAAGCCGCTCGGCCAGCCTCGACCAACTCACACTCAGGCTTGAACAGCGTCTGGGCCTGCCGCCGGGCGGCAGCAAGGACGCGTTCATCGAGATGATCGTGAAGAAACCGGCCTCCAGCAGAAATCTCTTTCGTCCCTGCATGGATCCTTCGACGGCGACCACAACTTGCAGGCCCGGCCCGCCACTTTCCACCACCAGCAAGGATTATCAGGAGTGGTTTTACAAGCAGTACTACTCCTCGTACGCCGATCTCAGGCAGCAGTACCCCTGGACAGCGCTCGGCTATACGTTCGATTGGGCGCCGGATGAAAACGGAGAATCGAAATTCGTAAAAGTGGGCGAGAGCGAATTTGTTATCCCAAAAGGGGCGTCGATCGAAATCCAATCCGAAACACGCACGGCGGAGTACTGCACGGCACAATAACAGCCGCGGAGGGGACTTTTAGCCGCGGATTACGCGGATGGGCGCGCGTGACACTGTTACCCGACTGTAGTGAAATATTGCGCGCCCATCCGGGTAATTCGCGTAATCCGCGGCTAAAAATCCCCGCGGCTGAGATCGTTCTACCCGGATGGCAACCTTAAACCAGTCCCTCCGTCCAATGGTCTATGTCTCTATGTATATGTACGGAGGTAGTTTCATGAAATCGTTTGGAATAGCACTTTTAGTAATTGGACTGGCGCTGCCCGTGGCAGCTCAGCAGTCACAAAACAAAGCGAATCGAGGCCCTGAGCAGCGCTTCGAGAAGATGGATACAAATCAGGATGGCAAGATCTCGAAGGAAGAGTGGAAAGGCCGAGCCGATGCTTTTGACCGCCTGGACACGAATCATGACGGTTTTCTCACCATGGACGAACTGAAACAGGGCCGGCAGGCGGCACGCCAGAATTGGGCCCAGAACCTGCAGAAGATGGACGCGGACCACGACGGCAGGATCTCACGCCAGGAATGGCAGGGCCGAGCCGAAATGTTTGACCGTCTGGATGCCAATCACGACGGCTTCCTCACGAAGGACGAGTTGCAGAACCGCCGGGGCGGTGCGCGCCAGCGCTAAGCCTCACAGGACGAACAGTTCCCCTCCCGACTCCGGAGGGGAACACCCTTTCCAAGCTACAATCAGGCTTATGATGCGCATCGTTGATCGCGATCTGTGGCCGCGGCTTGTGTTGGAAATCAAGAATCTTTTTCCGCTCTTCCGATACCTGGTCCTTCAAACCGAAACTCACGCGTTCTGCCTCGCGCTGGCGTGCGCTGCGCTTCTTGGATTTTTCCCGGCGTCTCTGGTCATGCTGGCGGTGCTGAAAAATATTCTTCATTGGAACACCGCATACGGCGTGGTGCTCAGCACGGTTCAAATGTATTTCCCGACGAACCAGGAGTTTGTGGTTCACAACCTCGAGGTCAGCCTCGCCGCGATGGGCAGATCCATAGAACTGACTTCGCTGATCTGGATTTTGCTGGGAGCCGCCGGAATTTTCATCCCGCTGGAAGCAGGGTTCAACCGGCTGTGGGAGGTGAACGAGGACCGGCCGTACTGGTTGAATCAAATTGTGGGCTTCTCTCTAACCCTGCTTTGTGCTCTCGTGGCGGTGGTCTTTATATCGATTTCGACCGGGTTCCACATCGTAGCGGACTTCCTTCCATTTGAAATTGTCCGGAAAGTTGTGAACTACGTGGTGATTCGCATCACCACCACGTGCTTTCTCATCGTCGTGATCTTCGCGTTCTACAAGGTTCTGCCCAACAGGAAAATCGACACGATGCAGGTATTGCCGGCGGCCATCCTGGCAGGCATTATGGCGGAAATCGTCCGGATGGTTTTTACGTTTGCGCTCCCGTGGCTGCACCTTCCAGCCACTCAGGGTCCTTTTTTTATATCCGTCAGCTTCGTCCTGCTGTCCTACTTCGAAACCTTCGTTATTCTGGGCGGCGCCTTCCTGGCCAGCCGGACCGACCGATATCCCTGGATGGGATTTTTGCGATTTCGTGCACAATAGAATCTTAGCCTCATGAAAAAATCGCCGCTTTTTTCGATCTTTTTGATTGTTCTCGTGGACATACTCGGGCTGACGATCATCCTCCCGCTGCTTCCTTTCTATGCAGAATCGCTGGGAGCGTCACCGTCGACGGTCGGATTGCTGGTTTCGGCTTATGCGATATGCCAGTTGCTCGCCGGTCCTCCTCTGGGGCAACTCTCCGACCGCGTCGGACGAAGGCCTGTTCTGCTCATCAGTCAGATCGGCACCTGCATCGGCTTCCTCATTCTGGGTTTCGCGCGGGTCTTGTGGCTTGTGTTTCTGGCCCGCATCATTGACGGGCTGACCGCCGGGAACCTGACCGTGGCGCAGGCTTATATCTCCGATGTGACGGAGCCTCAACACCGGGCCAAAGCATTCGGCATCATTGGTGTCGCTTTTGGTCTGGGATTCCTGGTGGGACCGGCCGTCTCCGGTTTCCTGGCACAGTTCGGGAATCAATATCCGATCTTTGCCGCGGCCGGCCTTTCGTTCACCAGCATCATGGCCACATACTTCCTGCTGCCCGCGACAGCTGCGCATCCCGCTCCTCATGGACACGAGGAGGGCTCGAGGTGGAAAGCATACGTTGACGTATTCAAAGATGTGCATCTCGGACCGATGCTCTGGCAATTCTTCGCCTTCACGTTCGCGTTCAGCATGTTCATTTCAGGATTCGCGCTATTTGCGGAGCGGCGGTTCATGCACAATGCCGCTCCATTCGGCGTGAAGGAAGTCGGTTACCTGTTTGATCCTGATTCAAGGTGGCGGGATTGGACCGCTGATCAAAACATTCGGCGAAAGCCGGCTTGTTCAGATGGGATTTGCGACGATGGCCGGCGGATTCCTCGTGATGGGCTCCGTCTACTATATTCCCTACCTGCTGCTGGCCATCGCTCTGCTCACCTTCGGAAACGCGATACTTCGCCCGAGCCTCACGAGCCTCATTACAAACAGGGTCGCCCGGCATCGGCAGGGCATGGTGATTGGACTGATGCAATCGCTGATGTCGATCTCGCAGATTGTGGCGCCTGTTTTTACCGGAATCCTCATTGAGAACCATTTTTTGAGCACCTGGGCGTGGGCCGCCGGGGCCGTGTGTGGGATCGGGCTGTCGTTGATCGCGATTGCGAAGTGAGAAAAATCAGCCGCGAATTACGCGAATCACGCCAAATGGGCGCGTCAAAAAGCCTTTGATGCGCCCATTTGGCGTGATTCGCGTAATTCGCGGCTGATTTTCCCTCTGTCATCCGAAGTTGTAGAATAGCCGTCCCATGAAGACATCCATGAAAATTTCGATCGCGGCGATCGCTGTGATGGGCGTGATCCGCTTTGCTCTCACGATAGCGGGCGTGCCTGACAGCACGGTCAAATACTTCAGCATGACGGCGATCATGATCGTAGCGACTCTCTACTTTGCGGTCGTGTCCAAGACGCACAAGGAAAGGCTCAAAGCTGCGTACCTTCTGATTCTTCCTTACATGACCATCGAAGTTCTGGCGCTCGGATATACGTGGGCCAGCGGCCGCCAAACGATTTTCCATGCGCAGGAGTACTCATTTGGCACTTCGATCATGGTTCACACGATAGGCCATCTTGTGGGCGGGCTGACGTGGGAACCGCTGTTTGGGTTCGTCGTCATGGAAATCGTCTGGTTCATCTACGCAGGAGGCCGGCGGTTGCTCCATGCCGACGCCTGAAGAATCGGTCGTAGAGGCGTTGAAGAGTCTGGGCGTGCCCTGGGAGGCGATCGCGATCGACCCGGCATTTGCGGACACGGTCGCGTTTTGCGAGAAGTACGGCTATCCGGCCGAGCGGTCCTGCAATACGATCATCGTCGCTTCCAAGAAGGAACCTAAGCAATTCGTGGCATGCGTGGTGCTCGCCCACACCCGCCTTGACGTGAACAAACGCGTCACGAAGCTGATGGGCGTTTCCAAAGCGTCGTTTGCGTCGGCTGAACAGATGATGACCCTTACCGGAATGCAAGTGGGCGGAGTCACACCGTTCTCCCTGCCGCCCGGCGTTCCCCTCTACATCGACGATCGAATCCCCGGCCTCGACTGGATCATCCTGGGTGGCGGCGGCCGCAGCCTGAAAATCAAAACCTCTCCCGCGGTTTTCGAAAAGCTGGGAGCTGAGGTTGTCGCGGGCCTCGCGCTGTGACGGACTATCTCGGGGTGGCGTAGTAGCCGTCGCGCGCGCTCACCCGGTAATCCCGGCCTGCCTTGATTTCCAGCTTGCGAAAACCGCCGTCCCATTTTTGATTGGCCGGCCGGTAGCCCAGGCTGTACTGCTGATGAAGTTCTTCCGCAATCTGATCAAAGGCCTCCTGCATCTTGTCGAAGCCTTTCACTTTGATCACGCGGCCGCCGGTTTCCTCGGCAAGTCTGTCCAGGCGGTTTCCACCGTCGCGGTTAAAGATGTGAAGAATGTCGCAATCGTCGCGGCCGCGGGCCGCGGGGGCATGCTCCACCTCCATCACGTAAGCAATGACGTCGTTTTGCTTGAGTGTGCGGAGCGCGTCTCTGAGCGAGGAATTGCTTCGCGCGTCATCCGCCAGCGCCACGATCACCAGTGCCTTGCGCCCCACTTCATTGCTCAGGAACCGGTCGACCGATGACCCGACCGCATCGTAGAGTCGCGCGACGCGGACGTCCTGCGGTTGCGGCCCCGTTTGCGGTGGTACTGGAACTGGAAACGGAAATGTTTGAATGCGGCCCTGGCGACGAGGAGGAGGCAGAACAAGGTCATCCGGCTTGGCGTTCCGCCGGATCGTTTGAGCTTTCTGGTTCAGCAGATGGGAATCCTCGGTGGGTACCTGCAAGGTTTCGATTCGGGAGGCATAGCTCACCAGAAAACCGAGATCGTTCTCCCGCATGACGCTGTCGAAAAAGCGGCCCGCCGCTTCCGCCTCGAGCCCCAGCGTGCGCGACAGGCTGGTACTCGTATCCAGTAGCACTCCCACATTCAACGGAACGTCACTGTGGTGGGCGAAGAAGCTGATGCTTTGCTCGCGGCCATCTTCGAAGACCTTGAAAGCGTCTTTTCCCAGATCCGTCACCAGCCGCCCTTTACCGTCTCTGACACTGAAATATACGGAGACGAGATTCACATCAGCCCGTAGAGTTCCCGCTTGCTTCTCCGGACTGCTTTGTTGTGCCCGAACGAGCGTGAATGCCCCGATGACCGCCGACAACAGAAACACCACTACTGTGGCTCTCATTTCCGACCTCCTGGCAGGAGAGAGTGTCTGCAACTCTCTGGGTTATGCCGAGCTTAGACGTGATAAAAGGGAAAATCGGTATCCGCTCTATCCTTCTGAGCTTTCCGAACCGGCCTTCGCGGACGCCGCTTTCTTTCGCGGGATTCTCTTGACATGACGCGCTCTCTTCCAGAGTGCGAGTAGGGGTGTGTTTGCGTGCAGCGTGTTCGTAAGAATGACGTCGAGTTCCGTAGCGGCGTTCATTCCCTCCGTCAGCGCGGCATCGATTGCGGCTGTGGCATCCTTAAGTGCCGTGCGGGCGTCCGAGCGTTCAAGCGTCAACTGCTCGATATTTTGGATATGCTCCTTCAGCGTCTCGATGAGGTCGGGCGGCATCGCGTATCGGACGAACTCATCCCAGTATGGAAAGGCCCGTTCGATGAAAAGCCGGGCCGAATACAGCAATGCTGCATCGCTGCGTCCGCGCACAGGGGGAAATTGTTCATCGAATCGCGGAATGGTTCGAGCAATCAGGCGCGCCGTCTGAATAATGGTTCCAAGATGCCAGCGCAATTCGGCCGTTAACTTTGTTTTTTCGCTCGTGATACTTTGCGACGCGTTGAAATGCGTGATTTGAAGTGGCGCGACACTGCGCAGCTCTTTCAGCACATCTCCAATTCTGGCAAGAATTTGCGGCGCCGCTGTCTTATCGGAAATGAGTTCGGGGTACGCGGCACAAAAGTTATGGACAGTGAACAGCATGTTATAGCGATGAGCCTGAAGGCGATGCATCGTTTGTAAAAACCGTTCCGTAAGAAAGTTTGTATAGCTTTTTACTTCAGATCCAATGTGTTTGTCACGAAATCGTGTGGATTTAACACGTCACTCGATCGATTTTACTTCCCGATGTATCGGTTTAACAGTCTGCTTTATCGTTTTTGGAGCGATACCAATCGTTTTAACTGATAACTGTATCGGTTCTGGATGGATTCCAGTGCGTTTGTGAAGCAGAACGACCGTCTCGAGCTTATTTTCGAAGACGAAAGCGTCATCGTAGTGGATAAACCAGCCGGATTGCTGACAATGGCGACCGAAACTGAGCGATCTCACACTGCATATGCGGCCTTGCGCGCGTACGCGAATAATAAAAAGAATGCCGAGAAGATCTTCATCGTGCATCGGCTGGATCGGGAGGCGTCGGGGCTGCTGGTATTCGCGAAGACCGTCGAAGCGAAGGAGCGGCTGCAGGATCAGTTCAAGGATCACAGCGCAGGACGCCGGTATGTTGCCGTTGTGGAGGGAAAGGTAACGCCGGATGACTTCACCGTCCGGTCGTACCTTGCGGAGAACGCCGCATTCCGTGTGTATTCGACGCGAAAGCGCGGTCAGGGGAAACTTGCGGTAACGCACGTACGAGTGGTGAAGCGGAATCCTAAAACGACGATCGTGGAGGTACGACTGGAGACGGGACGCAAGCATCAGATCCGCGTTCATCTGGCGGAACGCGGCCATCCGGTCGTGGGCGACAAGGCCTATGGCGGCCGCTCCAACCCGATCCGGCGGCTCGCGCTTCATGCCGTGCATCTGGCTTTCCGGCACCCGGTCACCGGAAAGCCCGTGCAGTTTGAGTCACGCTACCCGAAGTCGTTCAACGCGCTGTAGCCGCGAATTGAAAGGGAAGGAAGCCAGAAGCCAAGAAGCCAGAAGCCAGAATGGGATCCGTCGCTATTCTGGCTTCTTGGCTTCCTTCCCTTTCAATTCGCGGCTATTTGCCCTCCAGTTCATTGGCAACTGACCCTGCGTCATAAACCTTTCGCAAGGCTTCGATGATCGCGGCGCTGTGGACCGCGACCGCACGATTCGTATCTTCGATGTAATCGAAGTTGCCGGTGAGGCTTTCGATGTTGCCATCGAAGATGATGCCCACAAAATCCCCGTTGCGATTGATGACCGGAGAGCCCGAGTTGCCGCCGATGATATCGAGCGACGCAACGAAATCGAGCGGCGTCGAGAGATCGATCCTGTCCTTGCGCTGCATAAAGCGCTGCGTGAGATTGAACGGCGCCTTGTAGTCGAAGCTCGCGGCGCGATCGTACAGCCCATAGAACGTGGTCTTCGAAGGAGCCTTGGTTCCGTTCATCGGATATCCCTGAACCTTTCCATAGGTCAGCCGAAGAGTGAAGGTGGCGTCGGGATAAATGGATTTGCCATAGATGGCGAACCGCGCCTTCGCGATTTTTTCACCGGCGGATTCAAATACCGATTCCACAGACTCCTCGTACATTTTCCGGGTTTCCCGGAAAAAGGGATCCACTTTTCGCGCGAGCGCGATCAAGGGATCTGTTGAAGCCGCGACGCCGGCCTCGCCGCCCTCGACAAGAGATTTGCGGAACGCTGGATCCGCCATCTTCGATCCACGAATGACCTGCGCGGCGACGTCCGCAGGTTTCCTGCCATCGAGAACAGCCTTGATGAACGGGTCGTTCGGCCCAAGCTGGTCCAGGGATTCCTGCAGCGACCACGCCAGCAGGGCCTCTTCATACTCCGGATACACCGGGGCCGGCGACAGCAGATAAAACTTCAACTCATCGAGCTGGGAATCATGGTATCCGTCGAGACGCTGGGCATCGGGCTTCTTGACCTCGGCGGCGTACACCACGATTTGCCGTGCGAACCGGGCCATCCCGGACGCCGTGCTGATCGATCGATTCTGCTGAAGCTTCGTCACCTCTCCTTCTTTTTTCGTCGCCGCAGCAATGGCATCCCAGGCACTGCCGTACTCCCGGCGCCACTCCGGATCGCCCTGAACTTTCGCGCGCAAATCGGACTCCGCTTTCTTTTTCTTCTCGAACAGCTTCGGGTCCAGAAGCCCGTTGTATTCGCCCGTGTATGCCTTGACGGTGTTCTCCAAACCGAAAATCTCGTCGGCGGACTGGCGTGCCTGCTCAGAACCCTTCGCAGCGTATGTTCGCAGCGCCTGCAGTTCGCGTTTGAAGCGGGCCAGACGCTCCGGATAAATAACGTCGCGGGCGGCTTCGAGCTGAGCAATTGTTTGGCCGCGATCGGTCCCGCCAGGATTACCCGACACGAAAACCAGTTCTCCATCCGGCGCGCCCTTCGTGTTCCACTTCAGATAGTCTTTCGTTACACCCGGCCGGCCGTTCTCGTACACGCGGAGGAGAGCGAAATCCAGGTCGTATCGAGGGAAAGTAAAGTTATCGGGATCGCCGCCGAAGAACGCTGTTTGTTGTTCCGGCGCGAATACGAGCCGCACGTCGGTGTATTTCTTGTAGCGATAGAGCCAGTACTCTCCGCCGGCGTAAAGCGTGACGACATCCGACCGAAGGCCGGTTTTGTCCAGACTCTCCTTCTGGATCTTCGCTTTTTCCGCGTTTCGCGCATCGAGCGCCTGCTTTTCGGTCATGCCGGGCTTGACTGTGCCCTGCACCTGAGAAGTGACATTCTCCATCGACAGGAGCACGTTCAATTCGAGGTCCGGACACTTCAGCTCTTCAGCCTGCGTCTTCGCATGGAAGCCGTCTTTGACGTAGTCTTTGCCGGCCGTCGAGAGCTTCTGAAGCTGGCCGAATGCCACGTGGTGATTCGTGATCGTCAGCCCATTGGGGCTCACAAACGAACCGGATCCGCCATCGTTGAAGCGAACGCTCGACAGGCGAACGTGATCCAACCACGCCTTAGTGGGCGTGAAGCCGTATTTTTCCTGCAACTGCTTCAAGGGCGGATTGTCGAATGTCCACATCCCCTCGTCGGCCACGCTGAACGTGGCTCCCGCGGTTGTAAGAAGAAGTAACCCGGCCAATGCCAGGCACAGACGCGCTTTCATAAGTCACCTCATGTGGTTTCGAAAACTATGACTCGATCTGGCGCAGAATGTCCAGCGGCTTACGATCCAGAATGCCGTAGCTGGCGAGCCAGCCGGCGAGGACTGTCAGGACCGCCGTTATTACTGTCGCCGCCAGAACTGGAGTCAGGTCGAACTTGTATGTTGTCTCCAGAAGTTCGCCGATCAGAATTGCCGAAAGAATCGCGCCAAGCCCGCCGCCAATGAGACCGGCGGCGGAACCGATGACGGCAAACTCCGCGCAGAACATTCGAACCAGTGTTCCTCGCGTTGCCCCAACCGTTTTGAGAATTGCGACTTCGCGCATGCGCCGGTAACGGGTGCCTGCGATGCTGGACGCGAGCACAACAAGGCCGCCGAAAATGGCGAAGCCCGCAACAAAACGGACGGCCAGGCTGACCCGATCCATGACTTGCTGCACGATTTCCAGGACATCCGCCGCGTTGACCACCATGACAGTTGGAAACTGGCTGAAGATCCTGGTCTGAATTTGCGCGACTGCCTCGGGCTTCACCCGCATCGCACCGTAATAGACGACGGCAAAAGGATCCAGTGTACCGGGCGACAGAATGAACTGGTTATTCGCGCCGATTCGAACGGCGTCGGTGCGGCGAATGTTCGCCACGCGGGCTCGAATGGTTCCGCCGAGCGGGCTCCACTCGAGAACGCTTCCCACTTTCAAGCCGAGTGCCTGCGCTGCAAATTCCTGCACCGACACCATCGGTTCCGGCGGTTGCGGCCCCCACCATGAGCCCTCGAGAATTTCCGTCGCCGGCGGAATATCGCGAGCCCAGGTAAGCACAAACTGCGTATTCAGAAACCGCCGGGCCCCTTCCTCGAGTGGAATCTGCTCGAGCGGCGTTCCGTCAATAGACACGAGCTGAGCCGCAACGGATGGCGACAGCGGCTGGCGATCGATAATTCCAGGTTCGTTCGCGAGCAGGCTAAGAATCCCGTCGCGCTCGCGATCCGTGATGTTGATCACAAAGAGATTCGGCGCATCAGGTGGCGCGGTCAGCCGGATTTCTTCAAGTAACGAGTGCTGCAGAAAATACACGGTCAGGGTGAACATCACACCGATGCCGAGG
>QHXD01000160.1:5238-6721 GCA_003223895.1 Acidobacteriota bacterium | reverse complement strand
ACCGTCGAATAACGGAACGCTCCGAAAGGCGGCGGACGATCCGAAGCAGCAGCGTCCCCAGAGCGGCAAGGACGAGCAGACTGCCGATGAGAACACCGGCGAAAACACTCGCATATTTAATAGACGAGCCGACCCAGATTGCGATAGCCCAGAGCCCCGCGAGGATGGCCGCACCCGCAAGAATGCTTCGACGATCGCGCGGCGGCCTGGATTCATCGGAAACTTCCTTGCGCAGCATCCACGCCGGTTTCACTTCGGAAATCGAAAGCAGCGATGGAAATGCGAACAGCATCGCCGTCGTCAATCCCACCGCGATGCCCTTCAGCATGGCCATCAGCGGCCAGATCAGGATGACGGCGATATCGAAATAGCTCGCCACCAGCCGGGCGAAAGCCGCTTGAGCAAACGCACCTACGATGACGCCGATCACGCTTCCCGTCAGGCCGATGAGAAGCGCCTGCATCACATAAATGCGAACGATGTGTTCGGAACGCCCGCCGATGCATTTCATGAACGCGATGTTGGACATCTTTTGGCGAAGATGGCTCTGCATCGTGGCCCCGACACCCAGACCCGCGACAATCAATGCGATCAGGCTGACCAGCGCGAGGAATCTTGTCGCCCGGTCGAGTGCGCGCGTGAGCTGTGGATTGGTCTCCGTGTAATCCGTGACGCGGGCTCGCCGGCCGAATACTTGCGATATCGATTGGCGCATTTGATTGAGGTCCTGATCCGGAGGCAGCTTCAGCAGAACGCGTTCGGTGATCCGGCTGTTCGGGACGATGATTCCCGTGCTCGAAAGGCCCTCTCGATTGAATAGCACGCGCGGCCCCAGCGTGAAGCCGGTGGTCATGCGGTCCGGTTCGCTGGCGATGCGGGCAGCGATCCGGAGTTTCCGCTCGCCGACCATAATCGAGTCGCCGATGTGGAGACCGAGGCGCAGCAACAGATCGTCGGACACCGCGACAGAGTTCTCATCCAGACGAGTGCCGGCGGGATCGAGTTGAAGTTTTCCGTAAAACGGATACCGGGTGAAGTCGGCGCCCTTTACGGAAATCAGGATTGGAGGCTGCTCGCCAACCGAGGCGGAGGCCATGGAGACGGTTTCCGTTACCCGCGTGGATTCGACGCCTTTCGCCGCGAGTTCGTCCAGGAAACGCAACTCTTGTGGGGAAGGCTGAACCGGCATCCTCAGGGCCATGTCCGCAGCCATCAGCGTCCGGGCCTCACGCACGAGCGTGTACCGAACGGATTCGTTGAAGCCGGTGACGGCGGTCAGGGCCGCCGCTCCCAGGGCCACGGAGATGACAACGAATACAAATTTACCGGTTGCTGCCCGGGTTTCACGCCAGGCCATTACGAAAGCAAAGCGGAGATTGTGTTTACGTTTCATGTTAGTTCCCGGTCGGAAATGGGAAGGATGGTGAGGGGGCATCAACATATTTACCGAATCCAGGGAGGGCGGATCTGCAATCAGCAGTTT
>QHXD01000160.1:4724-5211 GCA_003223895.1 Acidobacteriota bacterium | reverse complement strand
AGCGATCATTGCTTTTGAAAATTGCTTTAGAAAATTTTCTATACATATTCCAAATTGGCGATTCCAAACTGCTGATTGCAGATCCGCCCTCCCTGGATTCGGCAAGTATGTTGATGCCCTTGGAAAGGAGGGGAATCCGTTTTCCCAAACCTTTCACGTTTCTCTCAAGCCTTTCGCGTTTCTAACCGTCCTCCACAATTCGTCCATCTCTCAAAAGAATCTTCCGTTCCGCATGTGAAGCCAACAACTCATCGTGGGTAACCAGCACCAAAGTGGTTCCCTCCTCTTTGTTCAACCGGATCAACAGTTCCAACACATGCCTTCCATTCGCGCTGTCCAGGTTTCCTGTGGGCTCATCCGCAAGCAGCACGGCCGGCTTCATTATGAATGCGCGCGCCAGCGCGACGCGCTGCTGCTCGCCGCCCGAAAGCTGTGCCGGATAATGATCCCGACGCTCGATCAGCCCAACACTCTCCAGCAGATGGTC
>QHXD01000160.1:4166-4661 GCA_003223895.1 Acidobacteriota bacterium | reverse complement strand
GAATCAGGTGATACGACTGAAAAACAAACCCCAGTTTCCTCCCCCGGAGTTGCGCCATTTCGTCTTCGCGAAGATGGGTGATGTCCTGCCCGTCAAGCACGATCTGGCCCGATGTCGGCCAGTCCAATCCTGCCAGCAAACCCAGCAAAGTACTCTTCCCGCTACCCGACGGCCCCATCACGGCAACGAATTGCCGCGATGGAACGTCAAAGCTTATGTTTCGGATGATCTCGACCTGATGCGCTCCGTTTCGGATGGTCTTGACCAAATTTCGGACAGCAATCATGATTCGATTCTAGATGAAAACGACTTTCTTTATTTCAATGATGATTTTGCTCGCTCCTGCACAAGTTCCGCCTGCGGCGGATTCTCGTCCCGTCATTCTCGCATTTGGCGACAGCCTGAGCGCGGGTTACGGCGTGCCGCGCGGTTCCGGCTATCCCGAACAGCTCCAACGCAGGTTGAACGAGCGCGGCTACAAATATCGTGTCGTCA
>QHXD01000160.1:0-4107 GCA_003223895.1 Acidobacteriota bacterium | reverse complement strand
CTCGAGGCGAAGCCTTCGATCGTGATCCTGGAACTTGGTGCAAACGATGGGTTACGAGGGTTGCCGGTGAAACAGACGCGCGAGAACCTGGAACTGATGATCACCACATTCCGGCAAGGCGGTTCCACGGTTATTCTTGCCGGCATGACGCTTCCGCGGAATTACGGAAACACCTATGTCACCTCCTTTGAAGACGTGTTCCGGGATCTCGCGAAAAAATACAACCTTCCGCTCATTCCTTTTTTCCTCGAAGGCGTTGCGGGCCAACCGAACCTGACCATCGGGGACTTTATCCATCCCAACGGCGAGGGCTACCGTATTGTGACGAGTACGGTGATGAAGACGCTCGAGCCGCTGAGGAAGCCAGAAGCCAAGAAGCCAGAAGCCAGAATGCGATCCGTCGCTATTCTGGCTTCTGGCTTCTTGGCTTCTGGCTTCCTTCCCCTAACGCAGGCTCACCGCGGGAAAGTACGCCCCGAGTTCGCGGCGGGTCCACCAGGCACCGGTGGAGCGGCGGGTGGCGAAGTCGGAAAAGTGGTAGTCATAAACGACGGCGCGAATGAAGCGGGGTGGTTTGCCGGGAAACGGATTCGTTGCCAGGAGCCCGAGGACCTCCGGAGAGCCTTGAAGGAGGCGAAGCATGAGCTGGGAAAACCACGGGTTGCTCTGGTAATTGGAGAGCGCGGCAAACCACATTTGCCAATCGAGACGCGGCTGGTACGGCGCGGTCCATCGCGGCGGCTGCGTCACATCCCCCGGCTTGAATTTGAATTCGTAAGTCTTCCAGTCCTGACCATCGTTGCTTCCCTCGATCACAATTTCCGGCCGCGAGGTGGTCATCACGGCGAACAGCCCATATCGACTGACGATGTGGAAAATCTCCGCCTGCTCGACGACCGAGGCCCCCGGCTCCGGCACCGTGCGCAGCAGGCCGACCATCGTCAAGAGCTGAAGCAGTCCGATGAAAATGACCACTGCGCCGAGAGCGATAGCCACCCGGCCATTCTTCAATTCTCCCGACCGGCCAAGCCCTGCCGGCAAGAATCTCCGCAAATGGCGATCGTCGAATAGCGGGACGCACAGGACAATTGTCAGCAGGTTGAAGAATGTGTAATTCCCAGTTGCCGCGATGAGCAACTGAAAGAGGATGGTGACCCACGCGCCGATGATCCTCAACCGGCGCGGGAGGAAAAACAGGAACGGAACGGCAAGCTCGACGAAGAATACTCCGGCGACGGACATCTTCTGAAAAGTCCGGGGAAGTTGATGCGCGTACCAGGCAAGCGGGGTCGGCAGCGGCTGTGTCTCGTAGTGAAAGTTCAATGCGGTGAGGCTTCGCCATGCGGCGTCACCGCTGAGAATCTTCACGAGGCCGGACTCCAGCATCAGACGGAAGACGAGGAATCGCAAGACCCATCGCCCGATATCGGACGGCCGCCTTGCCACGAGGATGGCGGCAAACCCTGTCTCGAGCAACAGCGCATCCCACTGGAACGAGAGAAAAGCCTGGCCGACGGTATCTATCGAAAGATAGAGCAGGTATAAGCCGATCGCAGCCGGAAGCGGAAGAAATCCCAGAAGCAGCGCCACCGAGAGTGCACATCCGGCCCAGCACACGGCCAGCAGAAACGCGTCGCTCGAATTCAACCAGGCGAGAGTGGGAAAGAACCGGTACGAAAGGCCGCCGAACTCCGAGTGGATCGTTTGCAGATACTCGTGGGCCGGCAGGATCCCGTTTTCACCGATTAGTCCGCTGATCTGCGGAATCAAAATGAGGAATGCCAGGAAGTAGACCAGCGCGAGGCCCCGCAGGAACAGCCAACGCGACATACGATACGATGCGGGCTCGAGGTCGGCTCCCCAGAAAATCCGCGTGACCCAGTAGAAAAAACTTCGATGTCCTGCGACGAACCGGTAAGCCGCCTCGCTCGTGAATGCGAAACCCGGCAGATGCCGATACATCCAGAGCCGCCATCCTTCGCCCGGTGCATGAGCCATCAGCCTGAAAACCGCCTCCGCTCCGCTCGCCCGCGTCCCATCGGCTTCTATGAACCACACCGAACGTTTGAACTCTTCCGGAGAAATTTCCGGATAGTGGTGATCCACTTCCTGCGAGGGCGCGTAATTGACCCGGTCGCCCGTCAACAATCGCCCGTAATTCACCCAGATCGCGCAAAAGCCGCAGTGCCCGTCGTAAATGAGGATCGGGTTCATGAAATCGGGAGAAGTATAGAATGATTTGGGGTGAGAGGAGATTTTGAACCACAAAGGCATAACGTCGCATAGCCGCAACCAGATTTATCGAGATGAGCTCAGGCGGGGGTGTTCCCCTCCTGGGACAGGAGGGGTGGACGCGCCATCAAGAAAATGCCGCGAAGCCTCCTTTGAAAGGCGCGGACGGGGTGGTCAGTTCGGCGAAACATTTCGTGTGAGCGACCACCCCGTCTGCGCCGCTTCGCAACGGGATCTTTTTCTTAATGGCGCAGCCACCCCTCCTGTTCCAGGAGGGGAACACTCTCGCCTGACGATCTTCGCTAGCCTTCGAAAAACTCTCTTATTACACAAAGGACACAATCTCCTCTCGCCTCAAAGCCTTTATGAATGAACTATTGGCATTCCTGGTTCGATACGGTTACTGGGTAACGCTCGGTTCGGTTTTTTTCGAACAGATGGGATTGCCCTTGCCTGCGGTGCCGATTCTGATCGGCATGGGCGCGCTCGCACGCTCCGGAGATTTTTCATTGCCGGGGGTTCTTCTGATCGCCTTGACGGGATCGCTGGCGGCCGATTTGATCTGGTATTACCTGGGATTCCATTACGGGCGCTCCGTGCTGGGTGTGCTCTGCCGCATCTCGCTCGAGCCGGACTACTGCATTCGCCGAACCGAGGATGCGTTCGTCCGCCGGGGAATCTGGGCGCTGCCGCTGGCGAAGTTTGTCCCCGGTCTCAATGCTGCGGCGGTGCCGCTTGCGGGAATGATCAAGATCCGCTTTTTGAGATTTCTCGCGTTCGATACAGCCGGCCTTGTGCTCTGGTCCGGAGGGTACGCCACGCTGGGCTACATCTTCAGAAATGAGGTCGAGCGGCTGATCCTGTACTTATCGAAGCTTGGCACGTCATTCGGGGTGACGGCCGGGATGGTCGTCGGGGGGTACATCGCATACAAATACATTCAGCGGCGTCGTTTCCTGAAAACGCTGACAGTGGAACGCATCACACCGGAAGAGCTGAAGGCGATCATGGACACGAAACACGACGTTTTTGTGCTCGATCTCCGGAACCAGCTCGACGTCAATCTGGATCGCTTCCGGATTCCCGGGGCGTTTCACACTCTGCCGGAGCTTCTCGAGCAGGAAGGCGACATTCCCCGCGACAAAGAGGTCATTCTCTACTGCACCTGACCAAACGAAGCTACGAGCGCCCGGGTGGCGCAACACCTTCGCCGGATGGGCGTGCTGCGTGTGCGCCCGCTCGCCGGCGGCCTGGCGGCGTGGCGCGATCGCGGCTTTCCTATCGAGTCGCTGGACTGAGCGGCTTCAGGATTTCATCCAGAAGAGCGGACTGGCCGTTTCGTTCGAGAATAGGATACCGCTCGCCGTCACGGTAGTTCAGCTTGTAAGTGGTGAATGCTTTCCCATTCTGAACAAGCAACTCCAGCGCTCCGCCGCTCCTTGCATCCCGGATCGCACCGCGAAGGACGTCGCCTGAATATTGACGGCCGTTGACGGCAACAATCTTCATACCGGGTCCGATTCCGGCTTTTGCAGCAACCATTTCAGGAAAGACATCGACAACGGAACCCTCTTCAGTCAACTGCAGACCGATGGAGTAGGCGACGTTCACGTTGCGCAAAATCTGTTCGCGGGCCCGCTGAGCTTCCGAAGGCCTGTCTGTATAGGTCAATCGATAGCCGCCGGCCTCGACTCCGCCCAGAGGCGCGCGATCGGTGCCGGTCCTGTTCAGTCGTTCGTTGAAAAATCTGTTCCAGTCGTAAGGAACGATCGTATTCAGAACTTCGGTGAGATTTTCGAACGTGTAAGGTTTGACCTGAGGCGGCCCGCTCGGAGCGCCGTGAAAGGCCCGGAGAAAATCGTCGAGGGACTTTCG
>QHXD01000153.1:1878-9284 GCA_003223895.1 Acidobacteriota bacterium | reverse complement strand
GGTTACTATGCGCTGCAGGGCGCCGAGATCATCGAGGCCACGCGGAACGGCAATACCATTCCGGGTTTCGGCCACTACTTTGAATCGAGACGGCAAGTCTTCAGATTGAATGAGACTCACGTCTTCGGCCCCGCCTTAGTGAACGAAGTGCAGTTCCTAACCAACGGTTTTGTGCGGGACACCGGCAGGTTTAATTTCCCCAGCGTTGCGGCATTCCTCGACGGGACGGGAGATTCGTTCACCGTGACGCTCGGCGACCGCCCTTACAGCATTTCCCAGGGAGCAGCCGGGTTGTTCGTGCAGGACAATTACAAGTGGCGGCCGAACGTCACGCTGGAGTTGGGGTTGCGCTACAAGGCGACGCACCTGGTACTCCGGCGGAACATCAATCAACCGATCAACGGCGTGCGCCCATACTCCTCCCTGTCAGCATCGAGTGGCTTGTCGGATTTCGATGCGCGCCATCGCTTCGTCGTCAGCTCGATTTATGAATTTCCCTTCAAACGCAATCGGCTCGTTTCAGGGTGGCAGGTCAGCGCGATCGTGCAGGCGCAAAGCGGCAACCCGATCAACATCGTCACCGCCAACGGCCTTGTCAATGGAGTAGCCAACACGGTCAGGCCCGACTTGACGGGACCAGTGAAGGTGACTGGCAACGTTGATCGCTGGTTCGACACATCCGCTACGACCAACCGTCAGCAATTAGTCGAGAGATCGGGAGGAACGGGCGCCGGCGTCGTCGTCGACAACAATCAAGCTCGGACGCTGGATGCGGCACTACGGTTTCATCCGGGTACGGAACAGGTCTTCGTCATCAATGGAACACCCGGACGGGACAAAAGCGTTGAGACTCTCCTGAAGGAGCAGTTCAAGGGTTTCGAAAACAAGGTAGCAATCACCTATCTCACGGACCTTTCTTTGAACGAACTCATCGGCTACGAATGCGGAGTGAAGGCGGCCAGCATTGCGCTGTACGTTACGGACGGAGCCGATCCCGACCAGCTATCAATTGTCGAGGTGCCGAGTATCCCGATGTTCGACTGGCGCCAGCTGCGCCGCCGGGGGATCACCGAGGACAAGTTGCCGCCAGGCAGCAAAGTCCAGTTCAGAGAGCTGACGGTTTTCGAACAATACAAGTGGCGCATCATCGGCGGACTGGTGCTGGGGGTCGTCCAATCCTTCCTCATCGCCGGCCTCCTGGCCGAGCGGCGGCGCCGCCGCCTGGCGCAAACGAAACTGCTGGATCGCCTGCAGTTTGAAACACTTCTTTCGGAACTCTCCGCAGAGTTTACGACGCTGCCCGCGAAGGAAACGGATCAAGCGATTGAAAAGTGGCTTCGTAGACTTTCGGAGTTCCTCGGCGCCGAGAGTGGAAATCTCTTCAAACTTGACGCACTGCCAGATGGCGCTCCCGCACAATACCAATCGCGTCACGAGGTCGCGTTGGCTATACCCATCCACGTCGATGGTTCAACATGGACGTTCACATTTCAGGCGCCGGAATCCCGTCGCGTTTGGGCGAAAGATCTCCTGCCAAGAATTCGTCTCGCCGGCGAGATCCTTGCCGGCGCGCTCGCCCGCAAAGCTAATGCAGAAGCGCTCCGGGAAAGCCAGGAGCGCTACCAGCTGGCGACAAGTTCCGGCCGGGTAGCCGTCTGGGATTGGAATCTCGACACTTCTGATGTTTACGCCGATCCGCTTCTGAAGTCTATTCTCGGATATGAGGATCACGAGATACGCAATCACTTCGACGATTGGATCCGGCTGATTCATCCGGAGGATGTCAACCTGGTCATGGAAGGCCTCCGGGACCACATTGAGGGTCGCTTACCTCGATTTGAATCCGAACACCGCCTGCTTCAAAAGGACGGGGAATGCCGATGGTTCCTTGCAAGCGGGACATTGGTCCGGAGCGATGGAAGCGCGCCGCTTCGCATGCTCGGCACCGTCACCGACATCACTCAACGCAAACTCGTCGAACAGGAGATGCAGCTGCTTTCGACTTGCCTGCTCGACGCGCAGGATCAGGAAAGACGCCGGATTGCACGAGAGTTGCACGACGGTACAGCACAGAACCTGTGGGCAATCGCGCTCAACCTGGGCAGCCTGGAGTCACAGAAGGCGCTGCCGGTTCGTTTCCGGCGCACTCTTTCCGAGAGCCGGACACTTTGTACGCAGTCCTTGGAGGAGCTTCGCACGTTGTCCTATGTGCTGCATCCACCGATGTTGGATCAGGCCGGCCTGCTTGCCTCTCTGCGGTGGTACCTGGCCGGCTTCACCAAGCGTACCGGGATCCATGCCGAACTGGTCGCAACCGAGGACATTGGGCGGCTTCCTGCAAGAGTGGAGATGGACCTGTTTCGCATTGTTCAAGAGTGCCTCTCGAACATCCACCGCCATTCGGGAAGCCGCACGGCACAGGTCCAGCTGAAGCTGCAGCCAAATCAAGTCATGTTGCTGGTCCAGGATCAAGGCCGTGGAATGCCTGTAACGATAACGATGGCGAAGCCGGCACAGTCCGGACCCTCCGGTGTCGGACTGTCTGGAATGGCTCAGCGCCTCCGGCATCTCGGCGGACACCTGGAAATCGCGTCGGACAGTCAAGGCACCAAGATTACCGCCATCGTACCGCTGGGCCGAGGAAGCCCCTCGTCTGAAAACATTATGTGCAGTCGGCTCCTGAACGAATCAGTCCCCGAATGTCCCGGCAACGTTTCATCAAGAGTATCGCGCGTGGGAGAAAGAGGCGACGAGTTCGAGAAGATCTCCTTCATGAGCCGTCCGTGACTTTCGAAAATCTCGATCGACGACAACGGCTCGGCGGCATGGTCAATTATTACTACCGAGACGCGGCGTGAGGAAACAGATATGCCCGAATCCAATAATTGGATATTACGGGAATTGAGTCAACACTCCGTGCATTCTGGCATTGTCGCAACGCCCGGGTCGAAGTGCGATTCGGCCGGCCAGGCTCGAGGGCAAGGGAAGTGTCCCTGTGGTTGGAGGAGCGACGCAAGGCGCTCACGTCACTCAAGGTGCCGCGAGCGAAGGAAAAAGTGTGGGGCTCCGGACTCGACGTGACGGGCGCCTCGCTCCAAGTGTCGCGAGCGAAGCAAAAAGTGTGGGGCTCCGAGGAAAAAGTGTCGCGAGCCTCACTCGAAGGGACGCTCGCCTCACTCAGAGTGTCGCGGGCGAAGCAAAAAGTGTGGGGCTTCGAGGAAAAAGTGTCGCGAGCCTCACTCGAAGGGACGCGCGCGTCGCTCTGAGTGTCGCGGGCGAAGCAAAAAGTGTGGGGCTCCGAGGAAAAAGTGTCGCGAGCCCCACTTGAAGGGACGCGCGCGTCGCTCTGAGTGTCGCGGGCGTCACTCCGAGTGAGGCTCGCGACACTTTTTGCTTCGCTCTCGACACTTTGAGGTTCGATCGAGGAGGATTGGCCAGCCATGAAGCCCGATTTCGCTGCCTTCATGGCTGTTCAGAAGTCACGCATCATGCCTTGTGGTTGCCGGGAACAGGTGCCGGAGTGGAGCGTGCGGGTTCGGCAGCCTCGGCCCGAAGTTTGCGGCCGGACGAATCGACGAGAGGCTGTCGAAGAACCGCACGTCCTTGCGCGTCTCAGCCAGGAAGTTCGCCGGGAACAGTTCCGAGTGTTGCTGGGCGATATCGATTAAAATCGGCTCATTCCGCTCGCGTTGCCGTCGTGCGCGGCCTCATCGCTCTCCGGCGGTTACCAGAAACAGCATTTCCAGAGATCGACGCAGATTTGACCCGGGCCACACCCTCCATTTATCCTTCCTATCCGCAAAACAGCCACCACGAGTCGTCCTGGCGGCGGTGTTCCTGCTTCGCGGCTCCGGCAGGGCCGCGAACATTACGGACAAGGTCAGCGAGATGTCTGGGAAGGAGGTCCTGTTGGCGTCCACGTTCATGTCTCTGGACCGGCTGGAGAGGAAAGGACTAGTCGAATCGCGGCGTGCAAATCCTGAAACCGAACCCGAACTTAAAGGCAGACGATTTTCATGGCCACCATGGCCGGAGAACGCGCACTCGCGTACGCGAGGGCAACCTCCCGGACTGTGGACGGCCTCCTGGGAGGTCTCGCATGAAAAACGGATTCTCTCTGCGCGCCCGGCCTGCCATCACGGCAAGTTGTTTCCGTTGCCCGGGAGATCTCCGCGAAGTTTCATCGCGACATTATCGATTTGGGTGCGAGTCACCAGGTGCTGCGGTACCTGTGACGACCAGCCAGCGTGAGGCGAATCCATTTAGAGTCTTGTAAACAACAGAAGTGAATTCCTTGCCTTTGAGTTCGCGCAGCGCGCGGACGATCTCGTAGTGCTCTCGTCCCATGTTAGCCGTCAACGGTGCTCCACTTGCAATCACGACGAAAACAAACAATGGCGCCATTAACCGGTCCAGGGTCTCAGCCAGGAAGCGGTTCCCGGATAATTCCCAGCAAAGACGATGGAACGCGAAATCCCGTTCCAGGAACAGCTTCTTGTCACCACTTTCCCCGGCTTTCACAACCTGATCCACGAGCTCCGTCAACTCATCCAAATCGGACGCTGTCACTCGCTCCCTTGCCCATCGCAGGGCCAGCGCTTCCAGTTCAACCCGAAGCCTGTAAAGTTGACTGATGTCGTCAGCATCGAATTCCGTGACGTACGTACCCGTGTTGGGGACGCGGCGAACGAATCCTTGCCCTTGTAAGGCAATGAGCGCTTCGCGAACTACCGGCGTGCCCACTTTCATCTGCATTGCAACGTCGCGCTCGACAATCGCTTCTCCAGGTCGTAATCGGCCCTCCAGCAAAGCATCCTTCAAGGCATTGATAACGCTGTCTGTCAAAGACCTGGGCGTGATCTTCGGATACGCGACGGCTGCTTTCGCGCGCTCTCGGGGCTTGCTTCCTTGCGCTATTCCTCGACTTTGATCGTCCTCTTTCACGCTCCTCCTTATATATATGCGGCCGTCATATATATGCGGCCGTCCCTAAAAGCCATGCATCTGTGTTCGTGATCTATGATAGATTACCACTATGGAACGGACGGCGGGCGCTAAATGAAAATCAACCCTTCCAAATGTGTGGCTTGTGGAAACTGCACTTACGTTTGTCCGATGGGAGCAATCTACATCGATCCGGTCATTCATAGAGCAACGATCAACGATGATGCTTGCGTAGAGTGTTATGCCTGTTTTAACGGTTTGAGTCAAGAGCATCTGCCTCCAACGGTTGTACGGACAATACGTAAAGTCTTAGCGTTCTTGCGGATTCGGTTCGATCCTGAACCGGACGTCTGCCCCACGGCAGCGTTTGAACCCAATGAATTGACGTGGCCGCGAGTGGTTCGGCGGGCTTTTTCCGATCCGCGCGTGCCCCATGAATCGACGGGCGTTGAGGGCCGCGGCACAGAGGAAGTCAAAACCAACGACGTCACAGGACGCGTAAAGCTGGGCGAAGTCGGATTTACTATCGAGTTCGGGCGGCCGGGAGTGGGAGTGCGTTTTCGCGAGATCCAGGAAGCATGCTGGGCCCTGGCGCAGGCCGGCGTCACATTTGAAAAGAAGAACCCGATTACATCATTAATGAAGGACGTGTCCACGGGAACGCTGCGGGAAGACATCCTCGGCGAGAAGGTGATGTCGGCGATCGTCGAGGTCAAAGCGGCTGCGACGCGCACCGAGGAGATCATTCGTTTGGTGTGGGATGTGGAGAAGCGGATCCACACCGTGGTCTCGATCGGTGTGGGCGTGCGTTGCGACGCCGACGGCGAAGACACCATCGTGGCCCCGATTCTGGAACGTCTCGGGTACAAGTTGGAACGCGCCAAAACAAATGCCGGCCTGGGCCGGGTTGCAACCGCGACGATAGCGCCAAAACACGATCTGGTGCAGGCATGACAAATACACTCCATCGTTTTGGAGACGCGGACAGCTTCCGAGACGACTACGTGATTTTTGCGATTCCGGCGAGGAGCAACAACCCTGAAAACACGCTTCCCGCGCTGCGCCGATTTTTGGAGATTGCGATTGAATACAAGCCCGTCAACTTAGGCGATGCCCGCAATGGCGGGGCATTGCGACCCTCCCGCAGCCTCAGTCCCTTGAATCATTGGTGGCGCGACAGTTCGCTGAATTATCAGGCCGTGCTCGATGGCTTGACCCATCCCACCACCTGCTCGGCGGTGTTCGACAATCCAACGGCGGCGGAGGACTTTCTCAAGCGCATCAAAGAAGAAGATCTGGGCCTGAGCGTCAATATCTCCACGTCGATTGACGGGGCCGAGCAGTGCTGCAATCATGCCTGCATTCCACGACATAGTGTAGGCTACTCGCTCGGCTTCGAGGGAGAAACCGAGAAGCTTCCCAATTCGCAGGTGCTGATGCTTTCCACCATGTGCGGGCACGGCATGATCAGTCATTCGTTGGCCAAGAAGATGATCGATTTCGTAAAGGAAGGGCGACGAACTCCCAAAGAGGCCGCGTCGGTGCTGACGCGTTTTTGCTCCTGCGGAGTTTTCAATCCGGTCAGAGCCGCGAGGATTATCGAAGATGCTCGGACGAAAACGACCTAGTCTTGCAATTGTTTGCGCGCTCCTTTTATCAAGCTCGCTCAATGCCGAAGTAAAAGTACTCAAAAACTTCACTCTGATCGACGGAACCGGCCGGTCGCCAGTGGCGGAATCGGCCATGATTGTCAACGACGGCCGTATTACCTGGATCGGCCGGACGGCGGCGCTCAAGGCTCCCGCGGGCGCCGAAATCGTGGATCTCACGGGAAAGTTTGTCATGCCGGGGATCATCAATCTCCACGGGCACATCGGTAATACGGTCGATCTGACGCAGGATGGAAAGTTTTATACCCGGAAGAGCATCGAAGAGAATCTGCATACCTACGCCACTTACGGAGTGACTGCCGTGCAGAGCATGGGCACCGACCAGGACCTCATCTACCAGGTTCGCAGCGAGCAACGCGCCGGCAGACCGTCGGTGGCCCGCGTGTACACGGCCGGTCAGGGATTTGTCTTTAAGGACGGTTATGGCGGACTCGCTGGAGTCACGCCGAGTTACTCCCGTGTGGAAGAGATCGAACCGGTGGTCGCCAGGCTGGCCGGTAAGAAAGCGGACCTCGTCAAGCTGTGGCTGGACGACGAACTGGGGGCGCTTCCCAAGATGCCTCCGGAAATGACCAGGGCAATCATCGATTCCGCGCGCAAGCATGGGTTGCGCACGGCAACCCACATCTTTTACCTCGAAGACGCCAGGCGCGTTGTGGAACAGGGCGCAGCCGGGTTGGCCCATATCGTTCGCGATAAGCCGGTGGACCAGGCGCTGATCGACAGCATGAAGAAGAAGGGTGTGTGGCAAATGGCCGCAACGCTTTCGCGAGAGGCGTCGATATTCGCATA
>QHXD01000153.1:576-1840 GCA_003223895.1 Acidobacteriota bacterium | reverse complement strand
ACGGCAGAAAACAAATGCCGCAGTCCCGCACTTCAAGGAATTTCCGGGATTTTTGGAGACCGCAAAAAAGAATCTGAAAAAACTGGCCGACGCCGGCGTGAAATACGGTTTCGGGACGGATACCGGTCCTCCGGGACGCTTCCCGGGTTATGCCGAACACTGGGAACTGGAGCTGATGGTCGATGCGGGTCTCACGCCGATGCAAGTTTTAACTGCCGCTACCCGGAGCGGCGCCGAGTTTTTGGGCGCGAAGGATTTGGGTACGCTCGAAGTGTCCAAGTGGGCCGATCTCATCGTGCTCAATGCGAATCCCCTTACGAATATCAAAAACTCGCGGTCCATCCACGCTGTTTACATTGCCGGAAACCCGGTCAAATGATACCGCTTCCCATTGTAGCGGCGGTCTATGAAGGTGTGAATGAATTGCAGGGAAGGGTGTTCCCCTCCTCGGAGAGGAGGGGTGGCTGCGCCATCAAGAAAATGCTGCGAAGCCTCATTTACCATAATGACCACCCCGTCTGCGCCGCTTCGGAGGCTTCGCGTCTTTTTCTTACTGCCGCAGCCTCCCCTCCTGTTCCAGGAGGGGAACCCCCTGTCCTGGCAATTCGTTCACACCTTCATAGACCGCCGCTACAGCAGGTGAACAAAAGTGGCAGCCACATTCAAGAATCTGATTGCTGGCGAATGGGTCCCCGGTTCCTTATCGCCGAACCGCAGTCCATCCGATCTCACCGATGTGATTGGAGAATTCGCGCACGCCGATGCCGCGCAAACGAGGCTAGCCGTCGCTGAAGCGAAAAAGGCCTTCCCTCAGTGGGCCGCCGGTTCGATCCAGGAGCGATCGAACATCCTGGACAAGGCCGGAACGGAGATCCTTGCGCGAAAGGACGAACTGGGCCGGCTGCTCGCTCGGGAAGAAGGCAAGACCTTACCGGAAGCGACCGGTGAAGTGATGCGGGCCGGTCAGATCTTCAAGTTCTTCGCCGGAGAAGCAGTCCGCCTCGGAGGGGAAAAGCTCCCATCGGTGCGCCCCGGAGTCGAAGTGGAGATCACGCGGGAGCCCGTCGGTGTCGTCGGCCTGATCACTCCATGGAATTTCCCTATTGCCATTCCGTCCTGGAAGATCGCGCCGGCCCTTGCCTTTGGAAACACTGTTGTCTTCAAACCGGCGCAATGGGTGCCCGGCTGTGCCTGGGCTCTAGCCGACATTCTCGTCCGGGCCGGAGTGCCGCCGGGCGTCTTCAATCTGGTGATGGGTTCCGGC
>QHXD01000153.1:0-492 GCA_003223895.1 Acidobacteriota bacterium | reverse complement strand
CAAGGCGATATCGCGAATGGCAAAACTCCAACTGGAGATGGGTGGCAAGAATCCTCTGGTCGTTCTCGATGACGCCGACATGCCTACCGCAGTGAATGCGGCCGTACAAGGAGCGTTCTTTTCCACCGGACAACGATGTACCGCTTCTTCGCGGTTGATTGTGACTGAAAAAATACATGACCGTTTTCTCGCAGCCATGCTCGAGAAGCTGAAAACCCTGCGAGTCGACCATGCATTGACTCCAGGTACGGACATCGGGCCGGTTGTCGAGCGCGTCCAGCTCCAAACGGATCTGGACTACATCGAAACCGGCAAGAAGGAAGGGGCAGTGCTGGCGTTCGGCGGCGATCAATTGAAGCGCGACACGGAGGGCTACTTTCTGGCGCCGGCGTTGTTCGCGGATGCAACGAATTCGATGCGCATCGCCAGAGAAGAAATCTTCGGTCCTGTTGCATGTGTGATTCGCGCGAAGGACTACGATGAGGCGCTCGC
>QHXD01000152.1:10627-11151 GCA_003223895.1 Acidobacteriota bacterium | reverse complement strand
AAGTCCATCACCGGACAGTTTTTAAAGAAAGTGCTTTAGCTCTTTGTGCCAATGAGAACGATTATTCTCATATTCGCCTTACTCCAGTCGATCGAAGATACCTACAAGGCCGCGAACGCGGATTTCGATGCCGGCCGCTGGGCGGAGGCGGCTGTGAAATACGGGTTGGTGCTGAAGGAAGACTCGTCGCATATTCCTTCTCGATTCAATCTAGCGGTCTGCTTCACCAAGACAGGAAAACCCGAAGAAGCGATTGCGGAATACCAGAAAATCGTCGAACAGGATGGAACCATCTACGAAGTTCGGACCAATCTCGGTATTCTCCTGGAGCAGAACGGAAAGCGACCCGAAGCTGCCGCGCAGTTCGAAAAGGCTGTGGAACTACGTCCCGATGACGCACAGGCCCATCTCAACCTGGGAATACTTTATGCGCGCGACGACCAGCTCGAAAAGGCCTACCCTCACCTTGTCGCCGCCGAGAAAAAAGGCCTGAACTCGCCCGACCTTTACATTGCACTGAGTGA
>QHXD01000152.1:2204-10622 GCA_003223895.1 Acidobacteriota bacterium | reverse complement strand
CCGAAATCACTGGCATATCTTGAAAAGGCCAGCCAGTTCGACCCCTCCAACAAGAACGTGCGCACCCAGCTTGCTATCGCGTACTTCGACATCAAGGACTATGCGAAAGCGGTGCCGCTGCTCGAGGAGATCACCAGGGCGGGGCCTGTCAATGTGGACTACGTTTACATGCTGGGGAAGTCGTACCAGGAGATGAAGGAGCTTCCTCGAGCCATTGCCACGTTGCAGCAGATCGTGCGAGCGAAGCCCGATTACGTCGAGGCCTGGGCGACGCTGGGTTCGATTTACTACGGCCAGGAAAACTGGCCGGTTGCGGCAGAGGCGATGACGCACGTTGTGGCGCTGCGGCCTCAGCAGGCGGTCGGTCACTTTGTGTTGGCCACATGTTTCGACAAATTAGGAAACTTGAAGGAAGCGGCCCTGCACTATAATAAGTTCCTGGAACTCGATGATGGCTCCAACGATGCACGGTCTTTCCAGGCGCGCCAGCGGGTCCAGACCCTCGAACGCCGTTTGAAGAGGTAGAACGCACGAAATAGCGATGCGGCAAATAACTCGATCCCTGGTTTTGCTGATCCTTTTAAATATCAGCGGCTGCGCCGTTCGGTATTTGCCCCTCCGGGGCCAATCATTGGACAAGCGCCTCGTGCAGCTCGACAAGGAAAGAGAGAAGCTCAGGCGGACGCTCGATCCCGTGGATCGCACCAAGACGGAAATCAAAGTCTCGGAAATTCTTTTGACGCTTGTCAGCGATGCGGTGAAAAACGGTGACCTGGAAAGAATGGAACAGCGCCTCGACGAATACGTCGCCGCGATCCAGGATGCGCACCAGTCGATGGTCAAGACCGGCCGGGACGCGCACAGGAAGCCCAAGGGTTTTAAGGATCTCGAGATCGCCCTGCGCCGGCAGGTCCGGCAACTGGACGACATCGGCGCGGGATTGACTTTCGATCAACGCGAACCGGTGGTGAAAGCCAGAGAGCAAGCCTCCAGCATTCGTGACGACCTTCTGAAGGCGCTCTTCGGAGAACAAAATGCGCCAAATCGCAAAGGCTAGCCTTTTCCTTTTACTTATCACTTTTGTAGTCTCCGGCTTCAGCCAGCGATCATCCGTCCGCGCAAAAAAGGAATACTTCACCGAAGACGAACTCGACCTCATCCGCGACGCCCAGGAGCTTCGTTATCGCGTCCCGACTTACTTCAAACTCGCCGAGCGCCGGCTCATATTTATCGGTTTGAAACAGCAGAGCGACAAGGAGAAGGAAAAGGAAAAGAAGGAAGAACAACAGCGGCTGAAAGACGCGCAGAAGGCGGGCACCGCGCCGGCCGGCAAGAAGGCCCCCGAAGATCCGTTGGGCTATCTCGACGATTTCACCCGCTCCGAGCTTCTACGCGGATACGCTCAGGCCGTCGACGAAGTGATGAGCAACATCGATGACTCCTATAACCGCAAACTCGACGTCCGCGATTCGCTCGAAGATCTCGAAAAATTCCTGCGCGAAACCATTCCGCTCGTCGAAAAATTCCAGCCTAAAAACGACAATGAGCGGTCTGCCATGAACGATGCCCTCGATAAGGCCAGGGAGGCAATGACCGGGGCGAAGGAAGCGCTGAGCATCGTGCCGAAGACAGAGAAAAAGCGAAAGCAGTGATGGATCTGGAATACATCTTCCGGACCGCCCATCGCGAGCTCCGGCCGCGGACGCCTATTCCCGAAATCACAGTGGAGTTCTTTCCTTTTGCCGGCCTCAACCACACGGCCCGTCTGAACAACTCGCGTCTTGCCATCCGCCTGAGCGACATCTTCACCGACGCCCCGGCGGACGTGTATTACTCGCTGGCTCTCATTCTTCTGGCCAAGCTCTATCGCAAGAAAATCGACAACTCGTATCACCGGACATATCGGACTTTCATCCTCACCGGCGAAATCCGGGAGCGCACTCGGATCGCGCGCAACGAGCGCTGCCGGCTGGTACGGCCCGGCGCATCCCGCGGCAAGTACATTGACCTTGAAGAGCTATTCAACCGGCTGAACGCAGAATACTTCGATTCGTTGCTGGATAAACCCCGGCTGTCCTGGTCCGCGAAGAAAACCCGCTACGTTCTCGGACGCTATGACCTCACGCATCACACCATTTTCATCAGCCGCCTCTTCGATTCACCCAGAGTTCCGCCTCATGTCGTCGAATACGTCATGTTCCACGAAATGCTCCACCTGAAACACCAATCCCGCGTCAACGATTCCCGCCTCATGATCCACACCCCGGAATTCAAAGTGGAAGAGCGCAGCTTCCACCAATACGACGAAGCGAAACAGTGGCTGAAGAACGACCGCCTGTGAGCTAGCGCTGGCAGTAGCAAATGGCGATTCATCTGTAGCGGCGGTCTGTGACCGCCGACAATGCTGCAGGCCTGAAGATCGCCGGCGCTCATAGAGCGCCGCTACAGTGTGGTACCAATCTTTCTGTTACCAGCCACTAGCTAGTTTCTGTCTCGAAACTGGTGAAACGGGCGTGGTTGCTGGGTCTGCGGCAGGTTGGGGCGATGGATTTTCGTGGAGGATTGGGTGAGAAACGAACAGAAGGAGGATATTTCGGCGGGACAGGAGCAGGACAGCGACACGCCGCCATGTGAAGCGAGCTGCAGAGTCGCAAGAGAAAGCTATGCCACGCGAGAGCTTGGTTTTTTCTTATTCTCGCGCCGGATGAGGAGCTCGGCGATCTTCATCAGGTTGTTGGCCAGGACGGCGACGCCGATAAACACGCAGAATCGTTGTTCGCCGTGAGCAAGACAACGTTTCATTCCCCGGCCGCGGAAGAGCACGGAAATGCGGCCTTCGATGCCGGCGCGGAAGCGTTGCGCCTTTTTGAAATCCGGACTCTTCTCAAAGGCCTGACGCTTCGCAGTTTTCTTTCCGCCCCGCTGGGGAATGCTGGCGCAGCCGATGCGGGCTTTGCGGCAGGTCTTCTGGTTGTGGGTGTTATCGAAGCCCCGATCGGTGGCGAAGACTTTGGGAGCGGAACCGAATGTTTTTCGATGAGCCTTCAAAGAGGACTCCACATGATCTTCATCGGAAGGATTTCCGTCCAGCACGCGGTATTGAGTGACTAAGCCATGAGCGCTTTCGGCCAGAAAGACTTTATGGCCGAACTCGATGGGCTTGTTGATCTTCCCGCGCTTGATCAGATCCGTGTGAGGCTCAAAGATCGAGTAGAGTTTTTCCGATGCAGGAACCTGTTCTCCGTCCAGAACCCGGCGGCGGGCTTGATCGACGACACGATCGCCCAACGGACAATAATCGGCGAGGTCTTTGCGCAATTCTTCGAGGGTGAGCATGTCGGTTGGAGTTTTAGCGCGCGACTGCGCCGTCGCCTTCAGCGTGCGCCGTGCATTGGTCAGGACCTCTTGAGTGATAGCCAGCAGTTGTCGGTATGTGGAGGCCTGTTGATTTTCACGCTGTGCAGCCGTCATGCGCTGGAGCTTCTGCATTCGTTTGCGCGCCGCGCGCTTGCGGCTTGCAAAGCGAGGCACGTCTTTGGGAACGATATCGCGTAGACGTCCGATCAGGCGGGTGAGAACGCGGACCGTGTCCCAGAGCAGCGTCGCATCGGTCGGCCAATGGATATCTGTTTCGACAACCGTGGTATCGGCGCGCAGCTTCTTGCCATCTTCCAGACCGTCGTGGACGGCTGCTTCAACGACAGCGTCATTGAGCCTTTCCACTGTGGAAGCAATCAGCCGGTTGAAGGCCTGATTGAAGGCGTTGTGTCGGGGAACCGGCTGACAGTAGAAGCCGGTAAACTTCCGCAACGTGTATCCGTCATTAATGCGTTCCCGCAGCTCCCGGTAATCCCAATTCTTGATGCGCATCAAGATCAGCGAACGCAGAACCTGGTCCGGGGTTAAACCCGCCCGGCCGGTTTCCGGTTTCTTCAAACCACGTTCCAGATCGCAACGGACCAGTTCCATCAGTTCGTCGTGGTCATCAAGGAAATCCGAAATCTTCTCCAACAGCGGCTCCATCCGGATGCCCTGCTGCAGAAATTCCAGATCGGCAAATGTGATTTGGGGATCGGCGTCTCTCATGACCGACAGCTTCATAAGGCTGTCGGTCATAGCAGGTCCATTCCGGTGGCGATTCTTCGGGCGATGCGCCAGAATCTGCATCCATGGCCATCTCAAAAGAGTCTCTGGAAAAACGTATTCAGAACATCAAACATCAGATTGGCGAGTTGGGAGATTTGCGCCCCGGCGCTCTATCCAAGCAGTACAACATCTGTGGCAGCCCCAATTGCCGCTGCAAAGCCACTCCCCCGATCAAGCATGGCCCCTATTATCAGATCAGCTTTACCCGGCACGGTAAGAGCTCCAGCCAGTTTGTCCGCGAGGAAGACCTCGATGAAGTCCAACAACAGTTGGAACACTACCGTCATCTTCGCCAACTCGTCGACGAGTGGATTACCTTGTCCGCGCAGTTGTCCAGCCTGCGGCTTCGCGAAAAAAGAAAAGCGGCGCGCGATCAAATCAAAAAGCCAAAATCACGAATTCCCAAGTAAATGCGTCGTGGAGGTGCCGAATTCCAGAGTCACGATTATGCGTGGCACCCCTGCAAATAAAGGGCTCCATGAGTTTCGAGACAGAAACTAGCTAGCGAGCGGCAGCGGATGGAAACTTTACGTCTTCAAAGAGATTTTCGAAATAGCGTTCGTGAGTGCGGCGGAGAGCCTTTTCATTGCGCGCCTCAAGAAGAAGGATCTCTCGCTGAAGCAATAGGCCCTCACGGTTGCGATCCAGCTCCATCTCCAAGCGATGCTCCTGGGCCTGGTGACGCTCAGTATCCTTAAACGTTTTGAAGACCAGTGTGCGTCTTGTTCGGCGGTCGTACTCAATTAGGAAGATCATCGTTTTTTTCTCTTTCGCTTCAGCTTCAGTATCTCACGTGTGATCTGTTCCTTCTCTTCCTCTTGACGACGGATTAAATCCTTCGCTTCCGGGAGTTTCTGGAAGTAGAGGCTGTTTTGGGGGACAGATTCCCCCTCTAATGTGTAGGTGGGGCGAGTGACAGTGCAGGGTCGAGCTGGAGAGACTTCAGCATCTCGCGCCATTTTTCCTTCGTGAATTCGGGCGAGCGGATGCCTTCAATGATGTGGCGAGGATTGATCTTTGCGTCGTCAAGGCGCATCCACAGGTAACCCGGTCGATAGTCGATATACCAGCCGTCGCGCCAGAGAGCGTAGCCAAGCGCCGAGACGAGAACTTCTTCGGCGTAATAGCGTGTCAAATCGGCTTGACCACGAGGTGCCAGCGTGCGCTGCGCAAAATCATCAAGTCTTGCGACAGTTGATGGCAGCGAATCCAAAGTGACCTGGCAGAGCGCGTAACTGTTTAGCCGGGATAGCCGCCTCCACTCGGCAAGCATCACACGGCGACTGGCTTCTTCCCACGATATTGGTTGCAACTCTTCTTGCCGATCCAGCGCGTGCGCGACGAGCACAACGATCTCCAATTCCGGAACTTTATCCAGAAGAGACAATGCGGGCGAACAATCTTCGGCTTTGCCCGCCGGAAGGTGTTCAATAGCCGCCAGGCGTTCGGTTAATGGAGGATACCTGTCATAAGGATGGGTACGAACCTCATCGAAGGTTTTGCCGCAAAATTCACGGTAAAGCGTGTAACCCTCCATCAATGGAGGGTGATAACCGTGGCGCACCGCCGTAACGACTTCATCAAAAAAGTACTGATCGAAGGCGGTTTTGTTTCGATTAATCGTCCGCAATGCTTCGGCGAACGCCACAGACCCTGCTGTATTGGCCGCTAACCGGTCGGCGGAGAATTCCTGAATTCGTGATATGGCTTGTGTGGCACGCATAAAGAGATTGCCGTACCACACGAATGGAAGCCGGAGGATTTGAAATTTGAGCCACTTCCCCTGTTGGCGAAAACTCATCATCGCAATCGTTCGTTCAATGCCCGTCTGCGTTCTGTGTATCCATGGCAGCATCCACGTGTCCGCTGCATGGAGATGTCCGAACTCATGCACCAACGCTGCTTCGAGCTGGGAGACCGTGAGAAATTGTATAAGAGGAAAGCCGATACCCATGACGCGTCTGCTGCCGAAGCCCATAAATCCGCCTCGCTGTATGATCCAGACCCTGACCTCCGCTGTCAGATAAATTTCGTCCGGTGCCTCTTCTCCAACCCGCAAGGCAAGCTTATTCACGGTTTCAAATAGCCGCGGCTGCTCCTCTGGCTCGAGCCGCGGACCGGCGGCATGGAATCGGTTCCTGCCCGGTAGCGAGAACAGAATTACTGTCCCGGCGCAACTGCAGACGTAGAAAAGGCCGCGGAGGAAGATGTCATCGAAGCTGAAGAGATAGTAACTCAGGTAGATCAATCCGCCGCCCAGCGTGATCCCAAGAACGTAGTAACCCAACATCAAAGTGATTGCGATCAGGGCTCGCCAGACAAGCCAGAGTAGAGACATGGTGTCACTACGGGCGGCCCGGCCGGCTGCGCAGATGAGTCATGTTGTGTTTTTTGAGGAGGTCGTAAACGTAGTTCGAATTGAGGCCGAGAAGCGCGGAGGCGGTGTGGTGATTTCCGCCGGCGAGTGCATATGCCCGTTCCAGCACGGCGCGTTGGGTTGCGGCAACATTTCCTTGATAGTCCAGAAGATCGGTCTCCGTTAAATCCGGAAGATCCTCAGGAAGGATGAGGTCCCCGGAGCCCATGATGACGGCGTGCTCGATGGTGTTCTGAAGTTCCCGCACGTTGCCCGGCCAACCGTGGCTTTCCAGGATGCAACCGGCCGCCGTCGAAATGCCGCTCACCGCACGGCCGGATTGCCGGCTATAGATGGATGCGAAGTGGGTCGCTAAAACCAGAATGTCTTCCGGCCGGTCGCGCAAAGCCGGTGTCGAGATGCGAATGACGTTCAGACGATAATAAAGGTCCTGCCGAAAACCATGGCGGAGATCTCGATTGGTGGCCGCAATGATCCGGATGTCGAGTTGGATTTGCCGAGTGCCGCCCAGTCTTTTGATCTGCCTTTCCTGCAGGGCGCGAAGCAGCTTGGGCTGCATCGCCAGCGACAACTCGCCGACCTCATCCAGAAACAGCGTGCCTCCTGAAGCGCCTTCAAAGTCTCCGAGCTTCCGATTCAGAGCGCCGGTGAAGGCGCCTTTCTCGTAGCCGAACATTTCGCTTTCCATGAGCGGCTCCGGCACTGCACCGCAATTGACAGCGACAAATGGCCCGGCCGCCCGGCTGCTGTTCTCATGAATTGCCCTTGCAACGAGTTCCTTTCCGGTGCCGGTTTCGCCGCAAATCAGTACCGTGGAATCGTTTTCGGCAGCTTTGGCCGCCTGCCGGACCACTTCGGCGATTCGCCGGCTGACTGTGGCGAAAACTCATGATTCCGCCTCCGCTTTTTTATCCAACTCGTCGATTTCTGCCTGAAGGAGGCGCCGTGCGCTGCGGTTAAATTTGCGGATATATCTCCACACAATGGCCAACATCAGCGACGCCGTGATGTTGGCGCCGAGACGGAACCGGTCAACATCCGAATGGCTCACGATCCCCGCTGCGAGCTGAAAAACCAGGACGGCAAAAAACAGGACCTCGGCGGCAATGCCCTTCGACCTCCAGAGCATACTGAGCTTTCGCATCAGTTCCTCCCGCTCGCGATTGTAAAAAATCGGAGGTATTTTACGGGCACCCGGCGCGGACATTCCCTGCAGCCCGGCCCGAATGTCTGCCGCGATGATCACTATTGGAAGCCCCGAGGTCAGAATATTGATGCCATGAGAGGATGAATCCGGGTTCGTCAACATCAACGCGAACCATGCGATCAGCCACATGATGTTCATCACGCAAGCCGTGCGGTACGAGTTTTCGGCGTATTCTCGGGGCTGATCGGGCTTCTTTTGGCGGAAGATCATACGCAGAAGGAACAGCGTGGTCAAACTGGCGCCGCCACCCCACCACATGATCAGGGGCTGCGTCCTGGGGACCGCCGACATGGCACCAATCAGCACCTGTGCAACGGCGACGAATGTGACCGCCATGACTGCGTCCAGCAAGGCCTCGCCGGGCGATTCGGCCGGAAACGTGTGACCGTCGCGCAAGGAGAGCAGAACAAGCGCCAGGATCAAACCCGTCACCAGACCGGCCGAAAAAGGCGCTCCCAGGAAGAAAAAGCAGAGCGCGCATACCTGCCCACACACCAGCGCGATATTAAAGGAGCGGCGGACCCGGCCGGGAATGACACGGGACAATGCTTTCACCGATTCTCGGATGAACTGCAGGGGAGACTTATACCCTCGACGCAGATCTCCGAGCACGTCCTCGCGCAATGTATGGGGAACGACGGCGCTGACGATCGTTTCCAGTATTTGAGGTGGACTTTTTAACCCTTTG
>QHXD01000152.1:0-2140 GCA_003223895.1 Acidobacteriota bacterium | reverse complement strand
TGCAACGCGCGTTGACCGGTCGGCAGCAGCCGAAAGAGCCGTCTCGACCGCCCGCCTCGTTCAGGAATAGGATCGCTGAACTTCGAGCTTACGTAGCCTTTGTCCTCCAGCCGCTCCAGCGTCACGTATACCGACCCGAGATTCACTTCCTTGTCCCGGTAATATTCGCTGAGCTTGGCCTGAATCGCCAAACCGTATGCATTGTCGCCAAGGGCAATGATGGCCGTGATCACCAGTTGCTCGAACTGTCCAAGCGCATTATTGGGTTTCGTCTTCATAAGGCAACAATCATAAGGCTAACACTTCAACTGTCAAGGAAAAATCGTTGCCCTGAGTTTCAGAACAATCTGAAACGGTTTCAGATTTTTCTGAAAATCAGACCGCTTTCGAGCCTCTCGAACTTCTGTAACTCCTTGAGAAATCGCGAAACGCCTGGCGTGCTAGGTATGGATCGTCGCGTGCAATAGATGCTGGCCATGAACGCAATGGCACAAGAAACGATGACGATGAATGCCGGCCGTGATGGCTTATCAATCAGTCCGATCGCCGGCCCAAAGACGATTGGAAGCGTCGCGTTCCCGATTAACTTCGTCGCATTCCCGATTGACTTCGTCGCATTCCCGATTGACTTCGTCGCATTCCCGATTAACTTCGTCGCATTCCCGATTAACTTCGTCGCATTCCTGATTAACTTCGTCGCGTTCCCTATTGTCTCCGTCGCTTTCCTTATCGTCTCCGTCACGCTCCCTATCGCCTCGCAGACAGACACCATTGTTCCTGTAACTGAAGCATTCATTTCCATCGTGGACACGATTGTCTCCACGACGGACACGAGTTTCCTGGCGACGGAGCCATATGCCGTCGCGGAGAAAACCGCCGGCGCTGTGCCGGCGGGTTCGATTCAACATCAACCCCAAACCAACAACTAACCAAACAAGGAGATACAACCATGGCTCAGAAATTTCGAACGTTAATAGGTTTCAGTAAGCACTCGGTTCAACAGCTTGTCGCAACTGCCGGTGCTGTCATTCAGGGTATGACCGGTAACAAAGCATTCCCCTGTCCATCCCCGGATTTGACGGCAGTACAGGCGGCTCTCGATGAGCTGAATGCGGCTATTGCCGCCCAGCCTCACGGTGGGGCGAAAGCAACCGCCGACAAGAATAACAAACGCGAAGCGCTGATCGGCGTGTTGCAGAAGCTGGCACAGTATGTCCAGCTCCACTGTGGTAACGATCTCGCCGTGCTGCTGTCCAGCGGTTTCTCCGCCGCCAGCACGAGCCGCACACAAGTGCCATTGCCGAAGCCGGCCATTGTGAGCGTCGACAACGGCAACACCACCGAGCTTCTGGTGAAAGTCAGCAGGGTCGGCCAGGCCAAATGCTATGAATTGCGGTCTGCCGCGATCGGCGCCGGGGGCGCACCCGGCCCCTGGCAAACTGGAGGCTTGTTCACAAACTCGCGGTCGATAGCGATTAACGGCCTGACGCCCGGAATCACCTATGCAATTCAGGCCCGTGCGGTCGGCAGTTCCAAACGCTACAGCGATTGGAGCGACCCCGTTACGCACATGTGCATGTAGTAATGCATGCCATCAAGGAGGAGAGCGGCCAAACCGGCCGCTCTCTTTCAGCCAGGAGATCTACCATGAAGCCCGGGAAAAAATCGATTCAAAAACATTCCAATCACGCAATCCACCCGGGATTGAGGATGCTCGATTTCGTTGACGACGGTGATTGGCGACTATTCCATGATGAACCCAGCCATCCAGACGATGAAAGACTCTGGCGCATAAAACTGATTTTCCATGACGAACCTGAATTGAGCGGCGTTGCTCGATTGCTCATGGCGCTGGCCGAAGGTCTTCAGGCGATTCCGGATGTCCACGTTACCGTCGGGGATTGGGGCCGCGGCACCTTATGGGCCGAACTAAAAATTCAGATCGGGAGTCTCGCTGCTGGAAAAGAGGTGGAAAAAATTCTATCCGCCGCACGCGATGGACTTCTGGCGAAGTGGCTTGGCTCCTCAGTTACGGACACGGAAAAGAAGCACGCACAGGCCGAAAAGATTCGAGCAGAAGCGGCGAAAATCAACGCCGAGACGCAATTACTCCATTTTGATGCGGGATCTGATTTGAAGC
>QHXD01000151.1 GCA_003223895.1 Acidobacteriota bacterium | reverse complement strand
GACCGGATCTAAAAGACTTACGGCGTCACTTTCGTTACAGGTGTGAATGAATTGAGCTGTCGCTACGGACCCAACCTGGACGGATGATATCGGAAGATTTCCTTGCAAGAGAATCGCGAGGAGAAGTGAATGTCCCGGTGATCAATGATTAATCACTAACAATTTTCAGGCTTCATCCGAAGTCTTTTTGTTCCTATTTTGGCGTATTCCCCGACTGGCCGGCCGGCACTCGGATGGCGTCGCCGTAGGCGGTCTCTTCGTCGATCACGCAGTAGTGTTCGGCAATTTCCCAGTCTCGCTTCAGGTTGTAGAGCTTGGGTTGGTTGACCCAGGTCTTCGTGTAAGCCTTGGGATCGTTGATCGTGACAGTGATTTCCAGCGTGTCAGGATCAATGCGCCGGTACCGCTCCGTCAAGCGCATGGCGTCACTGTGTGGATCGCCGTAGAAGTCGAGCCAGGGAATATCATTGAAACCGGTCGATTCGACGACCAGCGTATTGCCTTCCCACTTGCCTACCGAGTAGCCCATCCAGGCCGGGTCGGGATCCTCGGAAAGCTTTCGTCCATCCATCCAGATCGTGCGCCAATGCCGATTGTGCTCGAAGAACATCAGCATCCGGTTGGGAATCTGAATGATTTCGAACGGCTGTGGAACACCAAGCAGCTTGGGAATTCCATCCGGATTGCATCGCAGGATGGGATCGTTCTCTTTACCGGCTATCACTCGAGGGCCGACGGTAGGCACCGCGGCGTCGAACCTTGCCTGTGCCCAGGGAGTCATCGGGGGACGCAAGTTGGTATCAACGACAGTCTTGCCGTCCCGCCTGCTGATCCAAACCCCGGACAAGTCGTGGGAAGCCTGCGCGAAAGCAACGGACGAAAAGGCAAGCAGAGTCAGGGTCGTAAGGATCGAATGGAAGAACCGATTCCGCATTTTCTAGTCCAGCAGGATGCCGGCCAGCTCCCTGCCGTCGGCAAGCACCAGTTTTTCCAGAAGGATGATCGGCGATCCGGTTCTTGACGGATGGCCGATGATCGTCACCTGGTCCCCCGGCTTCAGCGTATTCTTCGACCAACCTTGTTTTGAAAGCATGGCTGGATTGATGGTTTCACAATTCCAGTGCTGCACATTACCCTTGTCATCCTTCGCGTCGAAGAAGATCTGGACATGTGGATTGGCGTATTTGAACTCTGTGATAGTGGCCTTGAGAGTGACGGTGGCGCCCCGGTCGTAGGCCGAGGCGCCATGGTGTACAAACATCGGAGCGCAGATGGCGAGAGTTATAACCGCCGCGAAAAATGCCCGAAGCATGTTTTCACTTCTTCGACTTGTCTTCGTCCGGGGCGCGTTCAGCGGGTGAAGTTCCACCCAGGAACAACGTTTGCCCATTCGGCAGTGTCAAGTCTCGCCCGTTGGCCCTGAGCGATCCGTCCTTGGACTGGTAGCCGTCGACAACGATTTCTGTTCCGGCTTTCAGAGAATCCTTCGTCAAGCCTCGCCTCAGGAGAGTATTTGGCGTCCCTGCTTCGACCATCCACTCCTCGACTGTGCCATCGGGCTTCTTCACGGAAACGTGGATCCATGCATGTGGATTGATCCATTCCATTTTCGTGACCGTGCCCTTGAATTTGACCGGCTTCTTTGCGTCGAATTCCGAAGCAAATGCGTGATGGGCCAGGAGCGGCACGGCAGCCAGGAGCAATAGAGCAACACCGGCAACAACGGCGGATAGTTTTCTTGGCATGGGCTTCACTTCGTTTCTCCTCTCTTCTCTCGGATGCGTGCTCCGGACATCAGGTGGACGAGGTCGTAATTGTCCTCGTGGCACGCGTACTCATACATTTGCTCGTCGGGATCGATCCTGTTCCAGGGAATTACCGCTGTCCAGGGTTTCGTCCACGTTAGCGGATCCGCGACAGTGAATTCGTAGTTGATGGTGCCGGGATCCACGCGCGTGAAACGTTCGGTGATCGTAAAAGTGGCAGGATTGGTTCCCTGGAAGGTCACACCATCGTCTCCCCGGAAATTGGTTGTCTCGATGACCAGCGTATTGCCTTCAAAGTGGCCACGGGTGTCGCCTAACCACTGGCGCATACCTTTTGCGAGATGCGGACGCCCGTCGAGAGGGATGACTCTTGCGCTGTGAATCATCTCGGGCACGATCACAACGTACCCCGGACTCTGGAAGATCTGAAAATCATTGTTGTAGATCGTTGGAAGATACGGGGGTGAATCCGTCCGAATGATGCATCGGATTGGCAGGGACATGTCTTCCACGCGGTCCGGCAGTCCTGCATTGAATCGGGCGTTCGCGGCTGCCCGTTCGGCCCTGGCTTTCTGCCGTTCCGGCGACAGGGGTACCGGGGGAGGCATTCTCCCGTCCGGCGGATCCACGATCAGCGACGTCCGTTTGTCTTCGGTAATCTTGAGCCGCCGCGAGTCCATCCAGTGATCGTTGTAGGCACGGTTGACGTCCGCTTCTGGGCCCCCGTCGCGGCGATCGCGAGTCAGGTTGAATGCCAGTTGTTCCTCGAATCCAGCCGCTTCCTCATCCGAGAGAGTGTCCTTTCCGCCAAGCTCGCTCGGCCGTTGCAGGGGCGTACTGGTGGCGTCGTTCCAGACTCCCTGCAGGTCCGGATCGCCCCAGGGCGTTTTGGGCGCAGCCCACTTCCTCGCTGATGCCTTTGCAGTAGCCGGCGCCTTTGCAGTAGCCGGCGCTTTTGCAGCAGCTGGTGGTTTTGTGACAGCCGGGGCCTTTTGCGCCGGGGTTGTTGGGGCCTGGGCAGCAATCGACGTGAGCGATACGACTGCAATCGCGAGCGCCAGAATTCCAATCAAACTTAAAAATCGGTGACTCATCGCACGCCTCCGTTTTGACTATTTTATTAATGGCTGCGCCCTATCGGGCTTGCATTCGCAGCCGCTCATGTCACTTCGCAGGCTGCTTGCGGAAAGGCGCATACAGCATCTCCTCGGTGAACGGCACACACTTGAATTCCAAAAGTTGGACATTCTTTTCCATACGACGATACAGCGGGAAGCTGATTTTCCACGGCCGCGTATAGACGTTCGGGTCTTCGATCGTGGCTTCATACATCAGGTGGTACGGACTCAAAGGAGTATAGCGTTCCACTACATGCGCAGCCTCGCCGTAGAAATCGCCGGCCCGGTCCAACCAGTTCTCCTGGCGCAGCCCTGTCACGTCAACCACCAGGGTATCCCCTTCCCAGCGGCCGCGCGACCAGCCCATCCACGATGGGACGGGAGCTTCCTGTTTCCAATTCATGCGGATGATTCGGGTGGAACTGGTGAACTCATACGCCATCAGGACGTACTGGCTCGATCCCTGCACGATACGAAACGGGAATGGCATGTACGTCGCCCGGGGCACGCCCGGCATATAGCACTTGAGTTCCGGGTCGCCAAGGTCGTGCCATGTTTTGTCGTTGCTGACGTCCACCTTCATCCGTTTTTCGAAATTCTCCTTCTTTTTCGCCAGCGCCCACGGCTGATACGGAATTTCGCCGCCTTCCACAATACTCTGCCCGGCCGGCCCGGCGCCATATGCGCCCATGATCTCGGGACGCGGCCCCGGTTGCGCTTCGTGGTCCTGAAGATCCCAGTTGGCTGAGACGAAGGCCTGCCAGAGCCCGTTCAAGTCCGGGTGTCCATCCGCCATACGGGATGGTCTATAAGGCGGAAATTGCCCGGCGTCTCGCGCCAGGGCAGGGGCAGGAGCCGGAGCCTGTTGGCCCCCGGCGGGCAGGACAGCCAGCCAGAGGATCGCAAAAACCGCTGCCGCTGTCCCAACAGCAACCATTACGGTTCTAAACCGATTGAGCATCAATGTATTCCTCTTATTAATGGCTGCGCCCTATCGGGCTTGCATTCGCAGCCGCTCATCTCCGTTACGCCAGTAGCCATGCTGGTATCATGCGCGTTGGCAAGAGGTCAAGAAACAAGATTTTCGCGCTGGTATCGCCAATATTAGCCCAACTTCACCGGCTTAGCGATATGCAATCAGGAACATTCGTGGAAACGGAAGCAGCACGCGCCCGTCGGGGTGAGGAGGGTAGTACGGCCGGATAAGTTCGAGATACTCGCTTGTAAACTGCTCCTTGTCGGCCGCACTTTCCAGTGCATCCAGAAAAGGCCGCAGCGCGGTTCCCCCGTACCATTCCACGATGGCTTCGGCATTCGGAAGGATGTGAAGATAATCCGTCTTCCAAAAGTCGAGAGCCACCGTGCGAGGCGCCAGCAAGTCATAGTAGAAATTGATGTCGCGGACGTGCCATTGTGGCACTCCCTCCGAAGGAAACTTGTGCACCCACGGAGGCGAAGTAGCAAGTTCGTGCATCAGCCGCTGCCCCGGCGTATTGAATCCGCAGGGCATCTGGACGGCCAAGGCACCGCCCGGGACGACTCGCTCCAGCAGGCGTGGAAACAGGACATCATGATCCCCCACCCACTGGAGCGCCGCGTTCGAAAAGACCAGGTCGAACTGCTCGTCCGCGGTCGCGGCCCAATCGGCGACACCCTGAAGTATCCAGCGCCGGTCCGGGTGCGATTGGCGCGCGGTCTCAATCATTCCCGCCGAATTATCCAACCCGGCCACCTCGGCCCGCGGCCAGCGAGACGCAAGTACTTCGGTGCTGTTGCCCGGTCCGCAACCGAGATCGATCACACGCCGCACGTCGGAAAGAGAAACGTGGCCTGCGAGATCGTGGCACGGCCGCGTTCGCTCAGAAGCGAACTTGAGATACTGACGCGGGTCCCAGCCATCCTTGCGATTCAAGAGCAATAACTCAGAACGCGAACCGCGCCTGCACCTGAATTACGCGGGCGGTGGCGGTGCCGGTGATTTGGCCAAATCCTATGCCGTTCAGATTGGTCGCGATGGCATTGTACTGCGTGTGATTGAGCGCGTTGACCATATCGGCTTTCAGTTCGAGCCTGGTGCCTTCAGTGAGACTGAAGTTCTTTCCTAGCGAGAAATCGAGGTTCCAGATCCCCGGCCCTCTCAGAGCGGTCGCGCTGGAATTGCCCCGGCGGATCGTTCGCCCCGATATCGTGGGCACTGTCACCAACGCGAAAGCAGACGGATTCAGATACTGGATGTTTCCAAAGCTGCAGCACTTCGTATTTACTGCTCCCTCGAGGTCAAGAATGTCCGGCCGGCCGCCGGTTTGAGTGACGCCCAAAGGCAAGCCGGTTCGCGCTCTCCAGATTCCGGAAATGTTCCAGCCACCGAGGACTCCACGGGCTACCTTCGAGTTGGCAAATGGCGTCGGCGCCTGATAGTACGAGTCGACCGATACGTTATGGGCCACATCGCCCGACGAAAGGCTTCGCTCGATCTTGACGTTATTGAAGTCTTCACTCAACGTGCGGGAGTCGCCCAGATAGATGGCGCCGACGTCGCCGCCCGCATAGGACAGCGCCTTGCCCCAGGTGTAATGGACGTTGTAGGCCAGCCCGTGCGTGAACCGCTGTTTCACCGATGTCTGCCACGAATTGAAATTCGTCTGCTGGGAATTGTCGAGATACGTTCCCTGAATGTCGGCCGGATTCGGACGAACGCCTGTAACGCGGTCCACAGGATTGAATGTTCTTCCCAGGTTGAACTTGACGCCGCGAGAGCCCACGTATCCGGTCTCCAGTACCAGCGACGGAGTCAATGCGCGCTGAATCTCGAACGAGTAGTTCATCGCGTAGGGAGATTGGAAATTCGGATTGATGCGCGTACTCATCTGCGCCGATCTCTTCTGGGCGAGCACGATCCCCACCATGTCCTCGTTATAAGCCGGGAACTTCAAACCGTATAAAACAGATTCCGCCCGGCTGAACGTCACGGTGACGGGCAGATCGGGACGCCGGTTGGGCGCGGTTTCGAAACTCGAGCCATCGAACCCCGAAAAATTCACACCGAAGCCGCCTCGCACAGCGAAATCGCCTTTGATGTCGGCGGTATAAGCGAAGCCGATTCGCGGTCCGAAATTAAAATCATCGTTCTCAAACGGCTGTTTGACATCGCGCAGCGCAGCCCAGGTGAAGTTGACCGGATCGAGCAGCCCATTAAAGTTGTAAAGCGCAGTGAGATCCTGCGGGGGCTTCCCTGTGGCGACAAATGCTCCGAATCTGTCGTAGCGGAGTCCCAGGTTCAGGACCAGCTTGCGGCTGACGCGCCAGTCGTCCTGGCCGTAGAGCGACCACCCGTTCATCGTCCACTTGTAGAATTCACTCTGCTGCATGTTCAGGCCAACCGAACTCGGAGCATTGGCCAGGACATCCGCGAGCGTCTGGTAAGTGACCCCCGAATTGGTGCTGTCCGGAGCGCCTCCTCTTCGAAGATCGAGTTTGCCGCCAAACTTCCAGGAGTGCACGCCGCGGAAGAGCGAAATCTGCTGCTCGATGTGGTAGCTCGGTGTGACACCCCATTGCTTGCGTTCCCGCTGAGCAATAGCAGTCATACCCGTAAACATGATGGCGGGAACACCGCGTCCCACGCCTCCGGGCGTCTCCGCCTTTGCGGGGTCCCTCTCGTTGAAGAATTTTTCGATTCTCTGTCCCGGGCTGGCATTGATGCCGAAGTACGTTGCCGACGTCCAATGGCTCCGGCCGATCACATAGGAGGCGTTCCCTCGCAGCATTTTTCCCCTGAACGTTCGGGGATTCAAGGGCTGTTGCGCCGCCTGGTCCTGGGAGGGATGGGCTCCGCTGAACGTGACCGACAGATTGCCGCCACCGATCAGGTAATCCAGTTTCGTGTCGAAGTGATCGTCATTCTGATTGCTGAGCCCCGGACCAACCCATCGCGCCAGCAGATCGTTGGGCCCATACGCCTGGTTGGGCAGGGTGTAGTACTTCAAATTAATGTCCGTCTCAACGAACGGAAGCGCGCGGCGCAGGGTATCGCGAAAGAGAGGCGTCGGGACGTCGTTCGTGAGAGTTGTCGAGGACCGCTGGCGATAGCCTTCGTAGGCTGCAAAGAAGAAGAATCTGTCGCGCAAAATCGGTCCGCCCAGCGAACCGCCAAACTGGTTCCACACCGAGCGGGGTTTGGTGTTGAGGATTGGCTGGTGCGCGGACAGTGCCGAGCCTTCATAGCGGTGGAACAGGCTGCCGTGCCAGTCATTCGTTCCCGACTTCGTGATGAAGCTCACAGCGCCACTCAAGCCACCATATTGAGCGGGAATCACACCTTTGACGACCTGGACCTCACCAACGGCGTCCGCGCTCATAATGTCGATCTTGGTAAAGCCGCCGTAGCCCCCCAGCAGATTCGAAGCTGCGAAACCGCTCGCGTTGGTTCCGTTGGCGGTGGCCGTCATCGCCGAGCCACCGA
>QHXD01000150.1:9283-9840 GCA_003223895.1 Acidobacteriota bacterium | reverse complement strand
CTCGATGACCGTTCTGGCCGGCGACTGGCTTTACATGCGATCGTTCGCTGTCGCGCTCGGCGAAAAGAATTTTGAAGTGCTGAACACGCTGATCGATATCACCCAAAAGATGGTCGAAGGCGAGTTGCTGCAGCTCACGCTCCTCGGCAAGTCCGAGATCACCGAGGAACAATTGCTCGACATCGTCGAGCGCAAGACCGCCTACTTCTTTGCCGGTTGCACCAAGTTGCCCGCACTCACGGCCGGGATGAACCACGGCTCCGCAGATCGTCTCGCCGAAGTTGGAAAGGGTCTGGGCATGGCTTTTCAGCTCGTCGATGATTTACTGGATCTCACGTCGACCAAAGCTGTACTGGGTAAGCCTGTCGCCAGCGACCTTAAAGAAGGAAAGATGACGCTGCCTGTTCTGTTCGCCATACGCCATGGGGGCCCGGAAGATACCGTCAAGGTTCAAAAAGTTCTGGATGAGAGGGATTTTCGTTCTGTGGACCAGGCGGAAATTCTAAGCCTTGTGGAACGCTCGGATGCCTTGAACCGAACGCGTTCACTTGCATACG
>QHXD01000150.1:0-9262 GCA_003223895.1 Acidobacteriota bacterium | reverse complement strand
GCTTGAGGAATTCCCGCCTTGGATATATCGTAGCGCGATTATCAGCATTCCCGAGTTCATTCTGAATCGCAGCGCGTAATGAAGGTTAAATTCTCAGTTCGTTCGTTGCTTATTTTCCTGGCAATCTGCTTCACGACTCTTCCTGCCCTCCTGTTCGGCGTGTACATATGGAGTGCGGCCCTGGTCGCCCTGTTTTGTGGATTGCTGGGAGCCGGAATCGCAAGTGTCGTGGCGCCCAATTTCAAGAACCTTCCCGAGAGCACGGCGAATTCGCGCCAGGCGGAATTCAATGCCATTTCTCGAATAGCGGACACGATTCTGATTGCCCGGTCCGATGGCCAGGTCACCTACCTTAACGACGCCGGCATACGAATGTTTGGAGACGTGCTTGGAAAGCAGCTCAAGGATCTCATCGGTGCGGAGAGCGCTGCCAGGGTCCTTTCGATCGAGCAACCTCCCGAATGGAAAGGCGAGGTCTCTGCCCGCAAGAGCAGTGGCGTAATGTTCGACGGTTTCCTGAGCAGTACGCCGGTCCTCGAAAATGGAAAACTGATCGAGATCGTTGCAATCGTCCAGGACATCACGGACGAGAAGGCGGCGCGTGATGCCGTCATTCAATCCGAGAAGATGATTACACTCGGCGAGCTCGTAGCGGGCACTTCACATGAGCTGAATAATCCTCTGGCCATCGTGACCGGCTATTCGGATTTGCTTCTGGAAGAAGGACGATTGGCTCCCGAACAGCGCTCGAAAATAGAGGCGATCCGGCGGAGCGCGCTTCGGGCAGCGAACGTCGTGCAGAGCCTCCTGGCATTTGCGCGAAAGCGGAAGCCGGAACGCGTGCGCACGGATGTGAATTTGGCTGTCAACACGGCCCTGCGGTTGAAAGAGTACGATCTTCACACCAGTGGAATCCGGCTCGAGAAGGATCTCTGCCCCACCCTGCCTCCCGTATTCGCCGACCCACATCAAATCCAGCAGGTGTTGTTGAACCTGATCAATAACGCGCAGGACGCCTTCCTCTCGGGAAGCCGTTCGCCCAGGATTCGGATCAGGACGGAAGCGTCCGATCACGCCGTTTGCATCAGAATCGAGGATAACGGGACCGGAATAAAGAAGACGGATCTGAAAAAGGTGTTCAATCCCTTCTTTACGACCAAGCCCGTCGGGAAAGGGACCGGGCTCGGGCTTTCGATCTCCTATGGAATCATTCGCGAACATGGCGGCCAGATCCACATTCAAAGTCAGGTCGGCCAGGGAACCGAGGTCTGTATTGAACTGCCGATCGACGACGCCGGTCCCGGAGGAATCCCGCGGATTCCAGGCGACCACGTACTCCCGAAGAGATTCCTTGTCGTCGATGATGAGCTGGAGATCGCAGCCATCATCCAGTCCGCGCTTTCGCGCCGCGGGAGCATGGTCGATACGGCATCCACAATGGAGGAAGCTTTGGGGCTCGCGAGGAGAAACGACTACGACTTCATCATCACCGACATCAAGATGCCCGGCGGTAGCGGTATCGACCTGTACAAACAGCTCTGCGCGGTCAATCCTTCATATCGCCATCGCGTGGTTTTTCTTACGGGCGATACCAGCAATCCATCCACAATTCAGTTCCTCGAGCAGGAAGGTCTGATCTATTTCTCGAAGCCCTTTGACTTTCAGGCAATGGAGAGGTTTTTCAACGGCCAGGTTTAAAGAAGAAATCCCATCAACGCGCGGTTAAATTCGTCCGGGTTTTCCAGATTGCTGAGGTGTCCTGCATTGGAGATCAGCGCGAACTGTGCGCCTGGGATTGCTTCGGCAATCGAGCGGCATTCGTTGATGTTGGTAATCACGTCGTGTTCACCGGCCACGACCAGGGCAGGTGACTTCACGCGATGCAGAAGCGAGGTCGAATCGGGGCGGTCGCGCATGGCCATGACCGCGTAGATCGCGGCCGAAGCGCTGACGTTCGCCATAATGCCTCGAACCAGGTGAACGACCTCAGGGGAAGGATTCGGCTTTAAGAGCCGCGGCAGCATTCGATCCGGCAGGATGCCGGCGCCCTGCTGCTCGAGTGCGGCGATCATCTCCGTTCGTGCAGCTTTTTCCGCGTCATTGTCCGCGCGTGCGCGAGTGTTGGCAAGAATAATCTGGCGAACGCGGTCCGGGTACTTCAGGTAAAAGGGAAGACCAATGTAGCCGCCCATCGAAACTCCGGCGAGGGCGCAGGTCTTGACATTCAGCTTGTCCAGAAATTCCGCAAGCTCGTCGCACATCTCTTCGATGGTCCAGGGCGCCGGAGGCAACGACTCTCCGAAGCCGCGAATGTCCGGAGCAATGACGCGAAACCGAGAGGCAAGAACGGCAACCTGCGGTTGCCACATCGTGTGGTTGAGAGGGAACGCATGAATCAGGAGAACGGCCGGGCCGTTCCCCTGATCCAGGTAATTAAGAGTGCCGGACTTCAGCCGGACTTTCACTGTGAGGAACGACCGTAGCGCGAGCGTATCGCTTCTTTGATACGATCGATTGAGAAACCTTGCTTATGCATGTCCCTCGCGTCCAGGGCGATGTCTTCGCACATCGAGCAGCCGGAGCCGTGCTCGTCCCTGAAGCAGAAAAGATTGCTTTCATGTCCGAAATTCTGCATGCATCCGCAGAAACAGGGTAATTCCGCAAGGACTTCCGGTATGTCTTTTGCGGTCTGGTAGGCGGCCTGCGCCTTCGGATCGTTCGAAAAGTAGCTGGGTGACATGGTTGCCACAAGCTTCAGCCCCGCCGGCAAGGACGTACCACCCGAGCCACCGAGCGTGAACCAGGCGATCACCGCCAGGAAGGCCACGGCCCCGATGCCCAGCCACAAGTTCGACTTGCTCTTCTTTTTCTTCTTATTCGATTTCAATGATTCTACCTTTCTCTTCGGGTGTCAGTGACGAAATCACGGTTTTGAGTACGAAGAATACCTCACCTTTTTCTTCGTCGTCCAGTGCCGAACCATCGTCCAGGGGAGCGTTCAGCTCGGAGATAACGTATTGAAGGAGATACGGCTCTGTATCCTTTTGGAGGCTCGCCGCGATGGTCGATTCCAGTTCTTCACTTTCCGTCGCGCTGATGCGCTCAATCCACGACTCGCTATCACGATAGGCGGCTTCTATGGCCTCCGACGTCACGGGACCGAGGGTGTTCGGTTCATTCATTTCAATGGCTTTGAAGACCATGTATGCCAGGAACAGCGAGAGTTCCTGAATCTTCTGACCGCTCTCGTGCGTCAATTCCACTACGAACTCGCAGATCGCAGGCTGCTCCCGGAAGAACCGGTCGAACTCCCCGACCATCTTTTCATCCGAATATTCACCAACTTCCGAGCACGCCTTCTCGACGGAATCGCCTGTAATCATGATTGCCACAATTTTGGCACAGCATGTGCAGCCATGAAAGCGAGGAAAATGGGTAAATAGGGCTACGACCCCATTTCCCCTATCGTGCGAAGATGGTTTTAGCGATCATTGCATGAACACCTTTCGTGCCGTCCACGAGCTGCGTGACATGAAGGTCCGCCGCGAGCGAGCAGAGAATATAGGCGTCGTCGCGTTTCATCCCTTTTTCGGTGACGAGGAAATCGATCATCTCGCGCGTGGCAAGGCGGGCGGCCTCGTCAAGGTCGGTGTGCAGTCCCATGGCAATGTAGTGGGTCGGCGTCTCTGCACGAGGCCAATTCAGTCGTTTGCCTTTTCGAAGGATGACTTGCACGGTCCCGCGCAATGACGTCTCGAGCGCGGTCAGGGTAACCTCGCCGTCGCCCTGCATCGCGTGGCCGTCTCCCATGGAGAGCAGCGCGCCCGCAACATGCACGGGCAGATAGAGCGTGGATCCGGCGACGAGCTCCTTGTTGTCGAGATTTCCCGCGTGGGGGCCCGGAGGGCCGCTCGATATGCGGCCGACCAGCGGGTTCGGCGCCACGCCAATCGAGCCAAAGAACGGAGCCAGTTTCAAATTGACTCCTGGAGCGAATTCGGCGGTCCCTGCGCGGACGTTGAAGCGAACCAGTTTGAAGCCCGCGTACGGGAAGTCGTCGGGAAGCGTGCCGTTGTTGGGAATGAACCCGCTGACGCCGTACGGATGAAGAAACTCAAAACCAACGATCTTCACTTCCAGCGTGTCACCCGGCTCCGCGCCTTCGATCCAGACGGGGCCGGTCAGGGGATGAGCACCTGGACCTCGCTCCTTGACCGTATTCTCGACTACCTTCAACGCCTCCGGTATTTCCTCCTCGCGAACGCCTGTCGCTCTCAAACGCTGCAGTCCACGCGCGACCATGGTCTCGACCCGAATCGTATCCCCGGAAGGTATCCGCAGGACGGGCTTCACCGTGGGATCATAGTACCCCCAGTGGACATTCTCCGGCAGGAGCTTCAAATCGTGCGTTCGAGGAGTTTGTGCAACGGGGAAAGCAGCAGCAACGACCCACGCAACACTGGCGAAAATCAGTTTCTTCATGAATGCTCCTTAAACGGAAGAAACCACAAAAAGCACAAAAGGCACAAGAAACGCTCCGGAATTTGTGCTTCTTGTGCTTTTTGTGGTTACGTCCCTAGCGCCGGCCATACAACACCCTTCCAGGCCGGGCCGATGTCATCGCTTTACCGTCGAAGACGATGTCGCCGTTGACGACGACGTACGAGAATCCTTCGGCGTACTGGTGGGGCTTATCAAACGTTGCCGTGTCGCGCACGCGTGCAGGATCGAAGACGGTCACGTCGGCTTTCATTCCCGGACGGAGCAATCCCCGGTCGAGAAGGCCGAGACGCTGAGCAGGGAATCCCGTCATTTTTCTCACGGCATCCTCGAGCGTAATGATGTTCCGCTCGCGTACATATACCGCCAGCACTCGCGCGAAGGTCCCGTAGCTTCGTGGATGCGGCGCTGCCTTACCGAACGTTGGTATTTCGCCGTCCGAGCCGATCATCGTTGCGGGGTGGCGGAGGATTCTCTCGAGGTCCTGTTCACTGTTCGCATGGAAGATGCCCTGGCAGTTCCCTTGTTCAACGAGCCAGATTCCGGCTTCAGCGGCGTTCTCGAGCGTCGGCGCCATTCCACGAAGCTGTGTGATTTCGGTCAGGTTCTTCCCGGCAAGGGAAGCGTTCCACTCGCATCCTGCAACAACAATGTTCCGCGGATCGCCTCCTCCTCGCTCCTCGCGAATGATCCGCACCGTTTCGGATTTTATATCCGCCCGCGTGGCCGGGTTCTTGAGGCGAGTGAGCACACGCTCGCGACCGCCTTCCTGGGCCCATGCGGGCAACAGCGCCGCCTGAATGCTCGTGCTCGACGCCGTGTAGGGATACTGATCAATGGATGCGTCCACGCCGCGCCGGCGCGCTTCGTCGATGAGCTGCAGTGTTTCGATGCTCTTGCCCCAGTTGCCGCGGCCGATAACCTTGTGATGTGTCACCTGCGTTGGGAGGCCGCCGCGCTCGCCGATGGCAATGGTTTCTTTTACGCTGTCCACAACGTGCGAGGTCTCGTCGCGCATGTGCGAGATGTAAATGCCGCCGAAGCGCCCGGCGACCTGCGCAAGCTCTGTGACTTCCTCGGTGGAAGAAAAAGCGCCCGGCACATAGAAGAGGCCGGAGCTCAGCCCGAACGCGCCATCTTTCATGGCCTGCTCCACGAGTGCACGCATCCGTTCCAGTTCGTCAGTCGTCGGCTTGCGATCTGTTTCTCCGATCACGGCCGACCGGATGGAACCCTGGCCAATGAAGCTCCCGATGTTCACCGATTTCCGCAACGTCTCGAGCCTCGCCAGGAATGGACCGAGCGGAACGGGCGAACTACCGTCCGGTCCCTCGATCAGGGTGGTGACGCCCTGGCGGAGATAGTTGTCTGCCGTCGGCACGTTAAAGATGTTCGCTCGCGCGTGACTGTGGATGTCGATGAAGCCGGGCGCGATCACCTGGCCGCCGACATCGACGACGCGAGTAGCCGGTTCCGAGATGGATGGAGCGATCCGCACGATAGTGTCACCCCGGATCGCAACGTCGCCTCGATACCAGGGATTGCCGCTTCCGTCCACGAGCCGGCCGTTGCGGAACAAAAGATCGTATGGCGGAGCCTGTGCGGTCAATGCCGCCGCAACAGACAGGAGTGCGCCGATTACATATCCCCTCATGGCTTCTCCCTCTTGTAAACCACGCCTTCCTTCATCACGAAGAACACTCGTTCCGTCTGGCGTATGTTCTGAATTGGATCGCCGGGAACGGCGACGATATCCGCCAGTTTTCCGGGTTCGAGCGTTCCCAACTGATCGGCGACACCGATCAATTCTGCGGCGGATGAAGTGCCGGCCTTCAGCGCGTCAGCGGGCCGCATACCGCGATCGACCATCATGTGGAACTCTTCGGCATTGCGGCCGTGGGGATAGACGGCGGCGTCGGTACCCAGTGCGATGCGCACGCCCCTGGCGAGGACCTTCTCGAATGTCTGGTCCCTGGCGGCCAATGCAGCCCGCGCCTTCGCTTCGACCAGCGGAGGAAAGTACAATCCCTTCTGAAGTTGTTCCTGCAGTCCCTGGCTCGCCATCAGGGTCGGCACAAAGAAAGTGCCGCGGGCTTTCATCATATCCAGGGCTTCGTCATCGAGAAATGTTCCGTGCTCGATGGAGTCGATGCCGGCACGGATGGCCAGCTTGGCGCCTTCGGCTCCGTGAGCGTGTGCTGCGGTCTTCCGTTTCAGGGCGTGGGCCTCTTCGACGAGTGCCTGGAGTTCGGCCAGAGTCATCTGCGGCGCGCTGACGTCGTCGGTGAGAGAGAGCACGCCGCCGGTGGCGCACACTTTAATGATGTCGGCGCCGTACTTGATGTTCGCACGAACGGCGGCGCGGACAGCGTCCGGGCCGTTGGCCACGGCTTCTTCAGCGCCGGTGCTCTTGTCGAAGAGTCCGGGCCGATAACCTGCGGTCGGATCGCAATGCCCGCCGGTTGCGCCGATAGCGCGGACTGCGACGAGCATGCGCGGCCCGGCGATCTTGCCGGCACGGATAGCGTTGCGCAAGCCGATGTCCATCATGTCCTGGGATCCGACATCACGTACGGTCGTAAACCCGATCATCAGCGTCTTGCGCGCGTACTCGACGGTCTCGAGGGTGCGTTCCGCTACCGTCTTCTTGAACGAGTCGAGTTCGTCCTGCTTCCAGTCGTCGCTCGCCTGCGACGTGAGGTGCGTGTGAACGTCCATGAAACCCGGCAGAATCGTCGCGTCCCCGAGATCGATGATGTCCGCGCCGGCTGGAACACTGGCTCCCGAGCCGACAGCTTGTATCTTCGCACCCGAGACGATGACGACGCCCGGCGAAACGACACGCTCGCTCTTGCCGTCGAACAGCCTGGCCGCGCGGATGACCGTCGTCTTGTCAGGCTGTTGAACCCGGCCTGCCTGTGCGAGACACAGTTATGAGTCGTGTACGCGTCATCAATTATCTTCTCCTATAGCCGGGGCGCGGCCGCCATGGGCTGCAGGTACCCACATGCTGTGCACGTTCGAAGAGACTCGCTGTTGTTGAATTGTTCCGAGACCTTTCGCAGGTCTGCCAGGAGATCTCCTTCTCCCCGCGACAACTCGTACAGCTTTGCGTCGCAGCGTTCGCAATACCAGGCATAGCCTTCCGGTTCGTTGGGTCCACGGACCCGTTCCACTACCAGCCCCACGGAATTCGCCGGCCGTTGAGGAGAATGAGGACAATTGGCCGGCAGCAGGAGGACTTCTCCCGCCCGAATAGTCTCCCGCCGCCTCTTGCCTTCATCGTCGATATACTCCAGCACCATGTCACCCTCGAGCTGGTAGAAGAATTCCTCTCCAGGATCGATGTGAAAGTCTCGACGAGCGTTGGGACCACCGATGATCATGATGATGAACTGGGAATCTTTCCAGATCATCTCGGCCCCAACGGGGGGCTTCAACAGATCACGATGCTCATCGATCCAGCGTTTGAGGTTGAAAGCTTTGAGAACATCTGCCACGTCATTTCTCCTCTGGTAGTGGCCTGCTAACAACGTTGTCGAATGATACTCTGGCCGGGTCTGTCCTTCCGGGAAAAACCGGCGCTCATAGAATGAATTGGCGCCGCTTCGAATGGACGCGTTCAATGTTTGTGCTTCTTGTAGTCGCGGGCTTTAGCCCGCGTTCCCTGGCGGTTCGCGAAAAGTCAACGAACGCGGGCTAAAGCCCGCGACTACATTTTGAGGCACGCGCAATTCATGCGCATCGTTCCATGACCGCGGGTCAAAACCGGCTCGCTCATAGAGCGCCGCTACAATGGCCGGATCCGAGTTTTTCCGCACCTGTTAACCTGCTTTTGATCCCCCTCCCCATCGCGCGCATTTCGGGCGTAGCGGCAGCAAGGCGGGGAGTCGCTCAGGAACAATCGTTCCCGAATCAGGAACGATTGTTCCCGAATTGATGAGTTCCACCCCGCAAGTCATTGATAAATCGAGACCACCTGAGCGGAGTACAGCGTGCCCCAGCCAGGCATCCGAATCGCCGCTGAGATCCGGAAGTAAAGAAAACAAACCAACAACAACCTTTCACAAGGAGAACACTATGAATACGAATCGTGTCAGTGCGACGCTTTCAACCGCAGACCAGGAAGCAGTGATGACGGCGCTTGGCGTCATCCGGGAGCGGCTTCCTTTCCTGATCGACCTCACCACCGCCGAACGCGTGATCCTGCCGAAGCTGGGCGACAAAACCCAGCCTTTCGTCCGGAAAGCGGTGGATATCGCCCTCCAACATCCGGAACTCCTCCCGGCTGGCTTCCTGGATGAGATGCGCAAGGACGCGCAGCTACTGGTGGGTCTCTCCCCGATCCGTCTGGCCATCGATCTCCTGCAAAAACAGATCGATGATACGGTCGTTCAGGTCGGCGCCGAGGCTTACGCAGCAGCACGAACAGTGTATGCCGTGACCAAGACGCCCTATGCGGGGGCCATCCTCCGGACTGCAGCCGAAGACCTGGGCAAGCGTTTCGGCCGCAAGCCTCGGGCGGCGGTGGTCGCCACGCCGGCAGCGCCTCCCGAACCGGCGCCGTCCGCTCCAGCACCCGCTCCCGGCAGCCACAACGCATGATGCGGGACTGTTCAACAGCCATGAAGCCGGCAAAATCGGGCTTCATGGCTGCCCGATCCTCCTTCATCGAACCTCAAAGTGTCGAGAGCGAAGCAAAAAGTATCGAGAGCCTCACTCGGAGTGTCAGCCGCGACACTTTGCGAGCGGTGCGCGTCGC
>QHXD01000077.1 GCA_003223895.1 Acidobacteriota bacterium | reverse complement strand
GTCCGGAGCCCGTAAAGCTCAGCGGTGGCGGCGGTGGAATATTGACAGGCGCCAATCCGGCAGCGCCGACCACTAGAGACTTTCAAGGCCGTCTGACGGGCGGCTATGGATATGTCGATTGGGTGAACGGCAACGGATCCGCACCGCGAGCCGGTCAGGTTGTCGCGCGCGTAACGTTTTGAGCGATCTTCGGACAAAGTAAGTAAAAGGAGGAGTGATGAACAAACTCATAGTCCCGGCTGTTATCGTGGCTTGCGGCATGATCGCTGCGGCTGCGTTGTCGCAGCAGCGGCAGCAGCCGCCGCCGGCATCGGGTTTCCAGGCGAAGCCCTATTTTGAGATGCCGCTCGAGAAGGACCCGTCACGCCAGGTGCGCCTGCAATCCGTCGTCATTCCGCCGGGCGCGGGTAACCAGTTCCATCGCCACCCGGGCGACCAGTGGTGGGCTGTGCAGGAAGGCGAAGTCACGTTCACCGTCAAGGGCCAACCGCCACGTCTGATGAAGGCCGGCGATTATGTCTACGTCCCGCGAGGCACGATTCACCGTAACCAGAACGTCTCGAAGAGTCCGGCGCGCTCGATCGAGCTCAACATCACGGACAAGGACAAGCCCCAGACGGAGCAGGTGCCCTGAGCCTACGACTCCCTGCTGTTCGACTCCGGGGCTCAGGGGAGGTTGGGAGCGGAGCCGCCCGAAAACAGCTCCCGGCCGTCCGGCAGCTTGACCTGCTTGGCGTTGGCGACGGGCTGGCCGGACTTGGCGCGATAGCCCTGAATCTCCACCGCCGTCCCGGCTGGAATGGAGTCCTTCCGCCAACCCATCCGCAGCAAAGCGTTCACGGGGCCCATTTCGAAGCGCCAGTTGACCACCTTGCCACTCTGGTCCTTGACGTCGACGTAAATCCAGGAGTGCGGATTCACCCAGTCCATCTTCGTGACAGTGCCTTTCAGGGTTACTGGCCTGTCACCATCGAACTCCGCGGCGAAAGAATGATGCGCGGCGGCGGGAACCGCCATCGCAAGTAGAACCGCAGTCGCGGTGATTACCCAAAGTTTGGTTCGCATGAAATGATCTCCTTACTGACCCGGAAATTCCCCGAAACCGAAGATATTCGGCAGTGTCTGGCTTCCCTCGGCGCACGCAAACTCCAGCATCTCGTTTCCCTTGGCCGCGGCCGCAAAGGCGCCCGCGATACGGATCGGAGCAGTAAACAATTTGGGATCTTCGATGGTGAGCTGGTAGTCGATGATATAGGGATCAACCATCGTGAAGCGTTCCGTGGTATGCAGGGCATCGCTGTGAAAGGGAATGGCCTGGGAAAACGACGTCTTATCATTGAAATTGGTGGTGTCCACCACTAACGTGTCTCCTTCCCATTTGCCTATGGAGTCGCCCATATACAGCCGGATGTTCGGCCCGACATGGGGACGCCCATCCGTGTAAACGACGCGCGTGACGTGATTGTATTCGTACATCAGCACAAACGATCCGGGACGCTGAACGATCTGGTAGGGGTGCCGGTCGTCGCCTCCCAGCAATCCCGGCGGAACGCAGCGGGCGGACGCTTCGACATACTTGAGAGACGCGGGTGGGATCATGTTACTGAGAAATTCGCGCCGCGCGGCGTCCGCTTCAGGCCGCCAGGGAAGCATGCGGTTGGCCGGCTCAATGACGCCGGCGGGCCGGTTCGCCAGCGCAGCCGCAGCCTGCGGGGTGGACACACCGGTGTTGAAAACGGTGGGGTAAGGCTGCCCCGTAGCTCCGAACTCGCTGAGCGGTGTCTTGGGAGCGTTGGCCTCGGTCATGGCTGCCCCGCGGCGTGCCCACAATCCCTGCATGTCGGGATGCCCGTCCGGCGTGCGAGCCGGCGTCCATTTCGCCGGTGTTTGGTCCTGGGCCCTCTGGGCATGGAGCGACGGCAGACTTCCAGCCGCCAGAATGCTCGCGACCGCGATGTGTAATAGTGTTCGTCTCATTACTTGGCTCCTACAGGCTTCGCGTTACCGTATTTCTGTTCCTGAATGTATTGCACGCACTCGTATTCCAGGATCTTGACGTTCTTCTCCATGCGGCGGTACAGGGGCATCGAAATCTTCCAGGGTCTGGTGAACACTTTCGAATCTTCGAGAGTGGCTTCGTAGAGGATGTGGTCCGGATCCGTCATCGTGTAGCGTTCCACCACATGCAAGGCATCGCTGTGATGGTTGCCTGCGTGATCGAGCCACGTGCGGTCATCCAGGTTCGTCACGTCCACTACCAGCGTGTCGCCTTCCCACCGGCCGCGTGAATCTCCCATCCAGAAATCGGGGAACCCGTCGGGATGCGGCGTGCCGTCGGTGAAGATGCTCCGCCGCGCGTGGCCGAACTCGTAGGACATCGTGATCAGCTTCGGGTTCTGAATGATCTCGAATGGAAAAGGCATGTATGTGGCCCGGGGAATACCGGGCATATAGCAGGCGGCCTCGGCCGGATCATTGATGTCCCGGGTCTGGAAGTTTTCTCTTTTCTTGGCGAGCGCGGAGGCCTGATATGGAATTGCGCCGCCCTCGACTACGCCTTGCCCCGCAGGCATCCGCAGCGAACCATTGTGATCCTCGAGATCCCACGCCGCGGTGCCCAGCACCTGCCAGAGGCCGTTGAAGTCGGGCTTGCCGTCGGCGGCGCGCGGAATGCCGCGCGCCGGCGCTTGCGCCAGGGCTGGAAGCGCCAGGAGGAAAGTCCAGAACGCAAACAAGACCACCGCTCGCTTGCTCATGTGGCATCCATCATAGGACTTATGGCCGGAGCAGGCAAGCTTCACAGCGAAACAAAGGTAAAGACTTTTTTGTTTCCCCGCGCGCTTCTCGTAGACTCGGGTACGCAATCCAAAGCCGAGGAACTTCAGCATGAAGCTCTATATCTTCAGGTGCCGGGCGCGACGCAGGATGGACGGGGCGACACGCTTCGAAACAGCCTCCAACCTACCGACCGATCAATGTTCAGGAGGGTGGGAATTCTTTGAGCGCGTGGAATTGGCGGCCCGGGGAACGTTGCGATTCGCCGTCGATACCGGCACACTCCGACGTCAGGTACAACAAAATGGCTGGTACGTGTGGGATGAGTCGCCACCTGAGTTGCGGCGGGAGGCGGCGGCAGAGGCCAGGCCGGTGCGCCGCGAGCAACAGAGTCCGCCTGCCGAGCCCGAGACTGGCGCAACGGAGGTGCCCCCGGCACCCATGACAACGATGACTCCACCGGCCGCAGCGGAGGTGGTGCCACCGCCTCCGGTAACTGTGACCGCGCCACCGGAGGTAAAAGCCACGCGAAGCGTCGAGACGTCGCCGGTGCGGCATCAGGTGGTGTGGTTCGACATCCCCGTTCGCGATCTCGATCGCGCAGTGCGCTTCTACTCCGCTGTCCTGGGAACAGAATTGAAAAAGGAGCAAGCCGGACCCGGCGCGGCGATGGCTGTGCTGCCGCATGCCGAGGGTTCCATCGGTGGCTGCCTCGTATTGAACATAGACGCCAGGCCTTCGGAAAGTGGACCGCTGATTTACCTCAATACGGATGGCCGTCTCGACGAGGCTGTCAACGCGGTCGAGAAACACGGCGGCAAAGTGCTTTCGGCCAGACATTCGATCGCACCATTCGGCTTCCGCGCGATCGTGCTTGATAGCGAAGGAAACCGCATCGCGCTCCATTCAATGTAAATGGCTGAACTCGACCTCCATGGCCACACAGTGGATGAAGCGCTCCGCATCTTCATCGACGTTTATAACCGCCACGTGCGAAGCAGATCGGAGGAATCGCTACGGGTCATCCATGGTTACGGGTCAGCAACCGAGGGGCTTGACGGGGGGAAAATTCGCCGGAAGATACGCACATTTCTTGAAGGCGCCGCGGACAAGTTGGATTGGACACCGGGAGAGGATCTCGAAGGAAACCCCGGCGTTACCATCGTGTTTCCCCGTAAAATCCTGCCGGCTTCTCAGAACCAACTCGCCGCCGACATCCTCGCCTTCTGCTCAATACCCCGAACCGAATCCAAGATCGCCGGGGAGTTCCGTAAAAAGAGCGCTCGCGAAATCAAAGAAGCGATCCGCGCTCTCGTCCGCCAGGGTCAACTAAAGATCGCTGTGAAGGCACACCGGGAAACCTACCAGGCTGCCGAAAAACTGTAGCGGCGGTCTATAGAGCGCCGCTACAGTAAGAGCCGCGATGAAAAAGCGCGCCACTTTTTGGCGAAACTGAACCTTGTAACCAACGGGCAACAAGGAACGTACTCCTGAACGAAAACGCCCGTCGAGAAACACGGATCCATCTTCAACCTGCTGAACCTCGACGAACAGTGGTGAAAGCTTCTCCGTACCGGACAATAACGCTTTCCCGACGGAGCAAGGAGTCTTTGTTACGAAGCAACGGTTCCTCGTCACAGAGCAAAGGATGTCACAAAGCAATGTGTCTTCCTCCGAACCAGAACTAATTGAGTCCGTGCCGAAGAAACATTTGCTTGTCGCAAACGAATGTTGGTTTGCGATGAAGAAAGTTTTGTTTGCCACAAACAAATATTCGTTTGCGACGAAGAAGGGTGTAATTCATTCACAGCTTCTATGGGCCGGTCTTTCCTGAAATCAATGAAATACCGATTCAAAGCGTGATTATCACGGTGCAGTCGGATACAATCGCCGGTAAAAACTGCGAGGTCAAAAATGAGAACACTGCTCAGGCTGAGAAGTGTATTGGGGATCTTGCGATCGATAGCCGTTGTGGTGCTGATTTGCATGCCTGTTTACGGGCAGTGGGTGAAAGTCCCCACGGCCGGAATTCCGCGCGGGCCCGATGGCAAGGTGAACCTTTCGGCGCCGGCGCCGCGATCGCCCGATGGCCATCCGGACCTGTCCGGAATCTGGGAATCCGGCAGCGCCAAATACATACAGGACATTGCGGCGGATCTCAAACCCGGCGACGTGCCGTTTCAGCCCTGGGCTAAGGCACTTGTCGATCAACGCGCAGACGGCTCGCATTCGGGAGAGGATCCGTTTGCGAACTGCTTGCCTCAAGGCGTCCCAAGGGTCAATGCTTCGCCGCCACCATGGAAGGTGATCCAAAAATCGGACGTGATCGTGATTCTTTATGAGTCCGCCAACACGTGGCGCCAGATCTTCCTCGATGGGCGCGAGCTGGGGAACGACTATCCCCCCACGTTCCTGGGTTATTCAACCGGTAAATGGGACGGCGACACGCTGGTAGTCGACACCCGTGGGTTCAACGGAAAGGCATGGTTGGATCAGACAGGCAAGCCCACTTCGGAAGCACTACACGTCACCGAACGTTTTCGGCGAACGGACTTCGGGCATCTGGAGATTCAAAGTACGATCGATGACCCCAAGGTCTATACCAGGCCGTGGACGGTAAAGGAACAGGCGCGCCTGATGCCGAATACCGACGTCATCGAAAACGCCTGTGAGAACAATCTTGATCTCCAACACCTCGGGGGCAAGTACGTCAAGTAACCTGGCGCTTTAGGTTCCTATAGCGCAAACAAGCCCGGCATACAACGTTTCAGCACGCGCAGTCTATCCATTCAGAGATAGCTGCGCGCTGCGGGCAAATGGTCGGACACGCGCTTTTCAACGAAGTACGATATGGCACCAAACATGCCCATACGCGGGTGAACCTACTTGACGATATCGCAGGCACAATCCGCCGTCCTGGAATTCGCCAGGGAGCAGCCTTGTAATCCTGGCCTTCGACAGTCTGGAGAATTACTCCGTCGAGAACGACCAGATGATGAAGGCCACGGCTTCTCTAATCCAGGCCGCTGCCAAATTCAACGAAGATCACGCCTCGAAGAATCTGCACCTGAAACTTTTCATGATGGCCGAGATTTACCCGCTTTTGAAAGAACAGGTCCTGCTGAATCCGTTGAAGCATGTCCGACATGAAATCTTCCTGAGCTGGCGGCCAAAGGATCTGATGCGCCTGCTGAGCTGGAGGTTGCGACGGCACTTGAAAGATCACAACCTGCTGAAGCCCACGCAGTCGCGCCTTGATTGGGACGATCACCATGATGTTCTGCACAGGAGATGGGAACCCCAGTTTGGCCGAATGATCCAAAGTAACGGCGGGCCGCCTGAGCCTACTTTCACCTATGTGCTCCGACATACGCAAATGCGACCAAGGCAGGTCATCGTGCTCTGCAATTCAATAGCGAGCCACGCTCAGGCGAACGGCAGATTCCCGCAGTTCAGCGCCGAAGACATTCTTGCTGGAGTGCGAAACGCCGAGGCGGCTCTCGTTGACGAGGTGTTCAACTCGTACAGTTCGGTTTATCCGAATGTTGCACTGATCGCCGAGGCCCTTTCCGGACTGCCCCGAATGTTCACCGGAAATTTGCTGGACAAGGCAGCGCCGAAGACGGCTTCTCTTTGGCCCAATCGAGAATACTCACCGTACCGATTTCGTCAGTTGGTGGCCGAAGTGGGCATCGTAGGCCGGGTCCGGCGGTTCGATCGCAGCTCTGGAATCGTCGAGGCCGACTTCGAATACGGAAGCCACCAGCGGCTGGGCTTACAGGTCACTGATGACTGTGTGATTCACCCGATGTTTTACCGGAAGCTGAACGTTGCAAAGGATCAGCCTCTAACAGTAATGCCGTTTCCGGATCATCCCGACTACGTCATGTAGCGTTTCCGCTCAACCTTGTCTGGAAGCAAAAGTGCCCTCCTGTTTGGAAGCAAAGGTGCTATGCGAGAAGGCGAACCACAGGAGGTGGACCTTGAACGAGAGAAAGGTTTGTATTGAATGCCGGCACGCATCGGATGCAGTGCCGGAGAGTTGCCCGTCGTGCAAAGCGACAACATTTGTCTTCATCGGGTGCAATGAAAATGCTGATTCCGTGTGCGACGAACTGCTGATGGTTGCAGCGCTCAACCGAATAGGGTTGCAGAAATCCCCTCCCGCAAACGCCCCACGTAAACAGAAATTGGCCCGCCGCAGACAAGAAACGCTTGCGGGCGGTGAGCCAGTCTCTGCCGGGATTTTGAGGGGTTCCGTCGAGAGTTTGACA
>QHXD01000884.1:374-2254 GCA_003223895.1 Acidobacteriota bacterium | reverse complement strand
ACGCTTCTCCTCAGGTAAAGTGAAGTGCAGGTTATCAGAAGCTCGTTAAGTGCGATAGTGTCTGGCTGGCAGGCCGCGGAGCGCTGGATTTGCACCGCTCGCGGAAGTTATCGCGACGTGACTGCGGTTCCGACAATATGTGCTCGGCACGTTTACCGTAAGAGAGCGGAAGTTCGTAGGTCTTGGCGGCGTCGGTCCACGCCTTCGGAATCTGGGGATGGAATGACCGGTCTGTTCGTGATTGTCCGGCCAGAAATTGAGTACATGCCAGCCCAAAAAACGCCAGGACAAATCTGCGCATCGGTCCCTTCCGAACTTCGTACAATCTAAAGTGGAATCCAGGTATTTTTCAATGTTCGAGTGTATCCTCCTCAACGCGGTCTCGGCAGGTGTTATGCTGAACGGCAAACCAACAAGGAGATCTCCATGGGCCATCATCATCACGGACACACGCGCCGCGATTTTTTTCGCCACTGCTTTGGAGGTGTTCTGGCAGGGGCTACTGTCTTCGAAGAAGCGTTCCTTCGCGCCGGTTGGGCCCGGGCGCAGGCACAGACGGCGAGCGCCAGCCTCTTCACGATCGAGAAAGTGGCCGAAGGAGTCTTTGCCGCGCTCGCTGCGCCGCAGGCTTTGACCAACAGCAACGCGGCGATCTTTGTCCTGGATCGCGATGTGCTAGTGGTGGATGCCCACTCCAAGCCCTCGGCCGCCGCTGCGCTGCTCGCGCAGATCAAGAGGGAAGTCACAGACAAGCCCGTGCGTTACCTGGTAAACAGCCATTTCCACTGGGATCACACGCAGGGCGACGTCGCATACAAGACGGCCAACACGAAAGTCGAAATCATCGCCAGCGACGCGACCAAGCAGCTCATGAGGCAGCTCCAGCGCGACCGGTTGAAGGAATCGCTCGAGAGCGTGCCGGGTCTGATCGACGCGGTTCGATCGCGCCTCTCGGGCGCCAAGACGGCGCAGGAACGGGAATGGTGTAACGACCAATTGCGCCAGCTTGCGGCGTACCAGGAAGAAATGAAGAGCTACCCGCTGGAGCTCCCAACGGTGAGCTTCGCCAGGACCCACGTGATCAAGGACCCCTCCGGCGAACTCCAACTGGCGTTTAACGGCAAGGCCCACACGGCGGGTGACATTCAGGTGTTTTCACCCTCGAAGAAAGCGGTGGCCACGGGCGACGCGATCATCGGCTTTCTCCCCAATCTCAACGACGGTTTCCCACGTCCGTGGCCAAAAACCATCGACTCGGTGGGCTCCTGGAAGTTCGACCACATCATCACGGGCCACGGCGCGGTGCAGCACGGCCGCGCTCGCATGGGCCAATTCCGCAACTACATCGAGGATCTGACGGCTCGCGTGGAGCGGGCAAAGAAGGCTGGTACCCCATTGGTGGAGTTGCAGAAGACCATCACCCCTGCGTCGCTCGCGACTCTGCAAACCGGCGGCTTCGGCGCGTTTGTCGCGGATAACCTGGAGAAGTACTCGGTATACCTGGGTCAGCGTACGCCTCTGGAGGACCGGCTGACGGCGAACATCTCGGCGATTTACAACAATCTCGACCGAGTGTGACGTTCGAACAGAGATTGTCCCGGCCTGAGTAATCGCCGCAAACGACTCAGTGGGCTGCGTAGTCGGCAAAACCCACACCGCTTGAAATTACTGTCCACCTCCGTGTCGATCTACTATCCTTTTTTCATTGCGAACCCCGAGGCGTCAGCTACAATTCCGGGATCCAAAGGAGGCAAGGGATGGCGTTCGATCTGAACGTGAATGGAACGCGACATACCATCGATGCGGACCAGCAAACGCCATTGCTGTGGGTGATCCGCGATCATGTCGGCTTGACGGGCACTAAGTTCAGCTGCGGCATC
>QHXD01000884.1:0-322 GCA_003223895.1 Acidobacteriota bacterium | reverse complement strand
GCCTGGAAGGAATTCGATACGCCTCAGTGCGGCTACTGCCAGTCCGGGATGATCATGAGCGCGCTCGCCCTGCTGCAGCGACGCCCCAACCCTTCCGACGCCGATATCAACGCCGCGGTGACGAACGCCTGCCGCTGCGGGACTTACCACCGCGTCCGGCAGGCTATCCACTTAGCCGCAGACCTGATGAAGGACGGGAGGCGATAATGAGCGAGAACGGGATATCCGGCATCAATCGTCGCGAGTTCCTTGCGATGGTCGCCGCAGCAGAGGGAGCCTTCATCCTTGGCTTCTGGGTCCCGCCGCGAGCGAGCGCGCAGAC
>QHXD01000883.1:1919-2418 GCA_003223895.1 Acidobacteriota bacterium | reverse complement strand
ATCCGGAAGTGGATTCAGCGTTCGAGCAGGCCAAAGCGCTTGGCGTGAACCTGATCGCTGCCTCCACCCAGCTCACGATGGCGAAGCGGCTTGTGCCTTTTGCGGAGAAGCACAAGATTAATGTCGCCATGCATGGCCACTCCAACATCAAAGACCCCAACGAGTTCGCAACGCCGGAAAGTTTTGCGAAGGCCATGGCGATGTCGAAAAACTTCAGGATCAACCTCGACATCGGCCACTTCACGGCAGCGAACTTCGACGCCGTCGAATACATTCGGGAAACCCACGACCACATCACGCACCTGCACGTCAAAGACAGAAAAAGAAACGATGGCCCGAACATGCCCTGGGGCGAAGGCGACACGCCGATCAAGCAAGTCCTGCTTCTGCTGAAGGAAAAGAAATATCCCATTCGTGTCTTCATCGAGTACGAGCACCGCGGTACGGGGCCACCGATAGAAGAAGTCAAGAAGTGCATGGCGTACATGAAACAGGCGCT
>QHXD01000883.1:0-1891 GCA_003223895.1 Acidobacteriota bacterium | reverse complement strand
GATGACAATGATCGTTGTTCTTTGCGGCTCGTTGAGTCTGGCGGCGCAGCCGCAGGGAGGCCGAGTCCCGCAATTCGACCAGGCTGCGGTTGAGCGTGGAAAGAGCACGTTTTTCGTGAATTGCGGTTTTTGCCATGGCGCAAACGCAAGAGGGGGCGATGGCGGACCGGACCTGATCCGTTCCGTCCTTGTGCTCGACGACGAGGAAGGCAAGCAGATTGGCGCGTTCCTCAAAGTGGGGCGTCCCGACAAAGGCATGCAGGCCTTTCCCAACCTGACGGAACAACAGGTCGGAGATATCGCAACCTGGCTGCATTCGGAAATCTACCTGGCAGCCAATCGCCGAACTTACCAGATTCAGAACATCGTCGTCGGCGACGCCAGAGCCGGTGAAGCATTTTTCAATGGAGCCGGAAAGTGCAATACGTGTCATTCGGTGGCAGGGGACCTGAAGGGTATTGGTGCGAAGTACGACGCAGTGACTTTACAGGGCCGCATCGTCATGCCCCGCGGTGGCCGAGGCGGAGGGGGAGAGGGCCTGCCTCCGGGTCCGCTTCCGAAAGTAACGGTCAGCTATCCTTCCGGTGAATCCACTTCCGGTGAGCTTATTCGCATTACGGATTTTGATGTGACGTTACGCCTCGCGTCCGGCGCGTTTCGTACGTTCAACCGTCGTGACGATGATGTCCCCAAAGTGGAGATAAAGGATCCTCTGCAGGCGCATGTCGATATGCTGGCCAAGTACAAGGACGCGGATATTCACAATCTGACCGCTTATCTGGTGACGCTGAAATGAAGATTTTGAAATTGGACGAATCCTGCATCTCAAATCCGAAATCCGAAACCTTAAGGCTGTCCAATTCGATATTTCGGATTTCGGATTTGAGATGCAGGATTCGTCCAATTTCAAAATCTGCGGCCCTTAAACGTCTGCTGGCGGTGGCGCTGGTTCTGCTTCCGCTTGCACTGTTCGGACAGCAGGGATTGGATCCATCGTTATTGCTGGAGGCGCCGATCGACGCGTGGCCGACCTATCACGGCGACTATTCGGGCCGGCACTACAGCTCACTGAACCAGATCAACGCTTCCAATGTGAAAGGCCTTTCGCTTTCCTGGATCTGGCGCGGGAACTTTACGTCCGGCGGCGCAATTGTCGGTGGCGAAGGAACCGATGAGTTCAATGGCCCTGGCGTGGTGAAGGCCATTCCGCTGATGGTCAACGGAGTTCTTTACTTCTCGACACCCGATAACGCTTTCGCGGTCGACGCGCGTACCGGCCGAACAATCTGGCATTACTTCTGGAAAACACAAGGCGGCATCCACATCGGCAATCGCGGCATGGGCATGTATGGAAACTGGCTGTTCTTTGAAACGCCGGACAACTATCTCGTCTCGCTGGACGCCACCACCGGCAAGGAACGCTGGCACAAGATGATCGCCGACGTGAAGCAAGAGTATTTTTCGACTCCGGCGCCGTTGGTCATCCGCAATCATGTGATCGTCGGTATGGGCGGCGACTCGCTCGATGTTCCGGGCTGGCTGGAGTCTCGCGATCCCGACACGGGTGAGATCCAGTGGACGTGGAATGTGACTCCACGTCCCGGCGAACCGGGATCCGAAACCTGGCCGGACGCCTACTCCATGGCGCACGGCGGCGGAATGCCGTGGCAACCGCCCACGTATGATCCGGATGTGAACCTTTTGTATGTCCCGACCGGAAACCCGAATCCCGTCATGGCCGGACAGAGCCGTAACGGCGATAACCTCTACACGGCTTCGATTGTGGCGTTGAACCCGGATACCGGCAAAATGGTCTGGTATTTCCAGGCCTCGCCGCACGACACGCACGACTGGGACGCCACCCAGGTGCCCATCCTGTTTGACGCGGTCT
>QHXD01000076.1 GCA_003223895.1 Acidobacteriota bacterium | reverse complement strand
CACGTCTCCCTCAAACAGAGGGGTTCATTTAACGAACGACCGATGGCCAGCCGAGAAGTTATCGAAGATGAGAGGAGCGAACCCGGCAGCCCTAAGTGCCTTCACAGCATGACTGCCGATATAGCCGGCCCCGCCGGTGACGAGAATCACGAGAGAATCCTGCTTGCAATTTCCGGGACGGCTGCCATTTTCTTGAAGTATTCGATGGTAAGCCGCAGACCCTCATCGATTCCGACCTGGGGCCGCCAGCCCAGAATGTTTTTGGCACGCGTGATATCCGGACAGCGGACGTGAGGGTCGTCCAGCGGCAGGTCACGTGTTTCAATCCGGCTCGAGCTCCCGGTCAATTCCAGGACCTTCGAGGCGAGGTCGCGAACGGTCCGTTCCTCCGGATTGCCGACGTTAAACGGTGTTGCAACTTCCTCGGACGCCGGTGCCGACAGCAGCGCCAGGATTCCGCTGACAAGGTCTGAAACGAAACAGAAACTTCGCGTCTGAGACCCGTCGCCATAAACAGTCAAAGGCTTTCGCTGCAGCGCCTGGACAATAAAATTCGAAACGACGCGGCCGTCATTCGGACGCATCCTTGGCCCATAGGTGTTAAAGATTCGAACGATCCGCACATCCATTTTGTGATAGCGGCGGTAGGCCATCGCCATCGCCTCGGCAAACCGTTTGGCTTCGTCGTAAACGCCACGAGGACCGATCGGGTTGACATTGCCCCAGTACGTTTCCGGCTGCGGATTCACCAGCGGATCGCCGTAGATTTCCGAAGTACTCGCCATGAGAAACCGGGCTTTCTTTTCCCTGGCCAGGCCGAGCGACTTGTGGGTGCCGAGCGATCCGACTTTCAGAGTCTGAATTGGCATTTCAAGATAATCAATCGGAGAAGCCGGGGAAGCGAAATGCAGGACCGCGTCGACCGGACCCTCGACGTACAGGTAGTCGACCACATTGTGCTTTACGAACCTGAATCGGGAATTCCCGAGCAGATGCGCGACATTGTCGGTGCTTCCGGTACTGAGATTGTCCATGCACAGGACGTCATAGCCCATCTCAATGAGACGATCGCATAGATGACTTCCGAGGAATCCGGCCCCGCCAGTGACAACAGCTCTCATATTCTACCCACTCCATAATATGTGAATCCGAGTTGCCGCATTTGTACCGGGTCGTAAATGTTGCGGCCGTCAAACACAACGGGCTGCCGCATCATCGACTTCATCCGGTCAAAGTTGGGATTGCGGAAAGTCTGCCATTCCGTGACCAGCAGAAGAGCGTCGGCGCCCTCAAGGCACGCGTAGTTATTCGTCGCAAGCTGGATTCGGTTTCCGAAGACCCGTTTCGCTTCTTCCATGGCTTCCGGATCGTAGGCGGTGATGGTTGCACCATCCGATAGCAGGCTTTCGATGATCTTGAGGGAAGGCGCGTCTCGCATGTCGTTCGTGCGCGGTTTGAAAGCGAGTCCCCATACGCCGATCCGCTTGTCGCTGAGCTTACCGCCGAAATGCGTGCGGACTTTTCCGATGAAGCGAAGCGACTGATTCGTGTTCACGTCACTCACGGCCTCGAGGATCTTCATCGGATACTCATGCTCGCGCCCCGTATGAATGAGCGCGAGAGTGTCTTTGGGGAAGCAACTGCCCCCAAAGCCCACTCCGGCAAACAGAAACGCCGGGCCTATGCGTTCGTCGGAAGCCAGGCCGTTGCGGATCAGCTCGATATTGGCTCCAACATGCTCGCAGAGATTCGCGATCTCATTCATGAACGATATACGCGCCGCCAGAAACGCATTGGCCGCGTACTTCAGCATCTCGGCTGTGCGGATATCCATCAGCATCACCGGCCGGCCCGTGCGCACAAAAGGCGCATATAGATCACGCAGAATTTCGCCGGCATGTACCTGGTCCGCGCCCACGACTACGCGGTCGGGCTTCATGAAGTCCTCAACAGCGGCACCCTGCTTCAGGAATTCGGGATTCGACACGACGTCGAAGTGGTGTTTGGTTTCTTTCTTTATGATTTCACGGATTTGATCCGTCGTACCCACAGGCACCGTGGATTTGGTGACGATAACCTTGTACCGGTCCATCGCACGGCCAATGCCCGCGGCAACTTCGCGAATCGCGGTCAAATCCGCTGCACCAGTCGACGAGGTCGGAGTTCCCACAGCGATGAAAATGATGAACGATTTCTTTACGGCCGCATCAAGGTCCGTTGAAAACGTGAGTCGTTCCTCACGCGCGTTCCGCTCAATGATCTCCGGAAGGCCAGGTTCGTAAATCGGAATGATGCCTTTCTTCAACTTTGCGATCTTCTCGGCGTTGTTATCGACGCAGACGACATCGTTGCCACTTTCTGCAAAGCACGCACCTACAACCAATCCAACATAGCCCGTTCCGATGACGCCAATGTTCATTTTTACTCCAGATGATCCTCGACCGCGGAGCCGACTTTAGTCAAAAAAGTGTCGGCCAGCGACGGTATGGCTCCAATGCCTTCATCCTGGATGATCTTTTCGATTCGATGTAACGGAAAAAAGATCGTCGTCGGCTGAACGCCGCTCTCTTCTCGATAGTTGATGTCGCTCATCCAATCCTCAAAAGCATTGAGGTCGATTCCCCGTACGGTCACGCCAGCGGTGGCGATATCCAGGAGGCGTCCGAAGAATCGTTCTTTGGGTCCCTGGAGATTAACGATGACTATAGAATTCAGCTTCATACGAACAGAACTCGGGCTGAAGCCCGCCCGCGACTACACTTCCATTCGACCGATTTGGCCTTCTACAATCAACCTGGGCTCAGTCAATGTTTGAACTTCTTCAAGACTAACACCGGGGCGAAGTTCTTTCAAAACCAGGCCGCGGCCGGTAACTTCAATCAAGCATAATTCGGTGACAACCGTATCGACTACTTCGACGCCGGTTAACGGAAGGGTGCACTTCCTGAGGATCTTCGGTTTTCCATCCTTCGTGGCGTGCTCCATTGCAACGATGACCCGTTTTGCTCCCGCCACCAGATCCATTGCGCCGCCCATCCCCTTCACCATCTTTCCAGGGATCATCCAATTGGCAAGGTTTCCGCGCTCGTCCACTTCCATCGCGCCCAGCACCGTAAGATCGACATGACCACCGCGGATCATTCCGAAGGAATCCGCGCTCGAAAAGTACGATGCTCCGGGTACCTCCGTGATGGTCTCTTTGCCGGCATTGATGAGGTCCGGATCTTCGTCTCCCTCGATGGGAAAGGGTCCAATACCCAGCATTCCATTTTCGGACTGCAAGAGCACGTCAATGCCATTCGGAATATAGTTGGCGCAGAGTGTCGGCATGCCGATACCCAGATTGACGGTAAAGCCGTCCTTCAACTCTCGTGCAATTCGCCGTGCGATGATCTCGCGTTTGGGAAGCTCGTTCATATCGATCCAGCCTTGCGCACTGTTCGCTTCTCGATTCGTTTGATGTAATCCTTGCCCTGAAAGATGCGCTGCACGTAGATGGCGGGTGTATGGATCGAATCCGGCTCGAGTGCGCCCACCTCGACAAGATGTTCGACTTCGGCGATCGTGACGCGGCCCGCAGTCGCCATCACCGGATTGAAGTTTCGCGCAGTCTTGCGATAGACCAGATTGCCCCACCTGTCGCCCTTCCAGGCTTTGACGAAAGCGAAGTCGGCCGTGAGCCCGCGCTCGAGAACGTACATGCGCCCATCGAATTCGCGTGTCTCCTTGCCTTCCGCGATCAGAGTGCCGTAACCCGTCGGCGTGAAAAATCCCGCGACTCCCGCGCCGCCCGCACGAATCCGTTCGGCAAACGTGCCCTGGGGAACCAATTCGACTTCGAGTTCGCCGGAGAGGACCAGCTTTTCGAAGAGTTGATTTTCGCCGACGTAAGTGGAAATCATCTTTCGAATTTGCCGGTTCTCGAGGAGCAAGCCGAGGCCGAAGCCGTCTACACCGGCGTTGTTACTGATGATCGTGAGATTGCTGACACCTTTGTCACGAATCGCGGCGACGAGATTTTCCGGGATTCCGCATAGCCCGAATCCCCCCATCATAATCGTCGCTCCGTCCTGCACGTCGGCTACAGCCTCCCGCACGTCGCGCACGACCTTATTCACCGGGAGCCCCCTCGCTTGAACAGCTTTTCGATCTCATCGAGATTTCCCGCTTCCATCGAAGCCACAACGTACTGAAGACGCTGGATGAAAGACTGCAACTCTTTTGGCAGGAAACCGGAAGTTTCAAAGATATCACGCCAGACATGAAAAGGACTGCCCGCCAGCCGAGTCATGGATCGCAGGCCCGGGCCGGCCAGATCCTTGTGGGAGGCTGTGTGCTCGGCGAGAATCGAGGAAACGATTTGAGGAAGATGGCTGATCTGCGCCACGAGCCGGTCGTGCTCTTCAGCGGAGATGACGTGAGGAACGGCATGAATCGCGGCCACGATATCTTTCATTCTTTCGACGGCGGCGGGAGCCGACCGCAGGGGACAGAGAAAGAATGGAGCATCGCGCAACAGGTCGGCGCTTGCAGCCTCCGGACCGGACTGCTCGAGTCCCGCCATCGGATGTCCCCCAACGAAATTCAAGCCCAGTCGCTCCGCCTTGTTGCATATCGAGGCTTTTGTGCTTCCCACATCGGTCACGAGTGGCGAGTCTTTGGAAATCTGGTCCAGGAGCCCGAGAATCTCTCCAACCGGCGCCGCCAGAACAACCAGGTCGGCCGCCTCCAACCCCGTCACATCGATGATTCCGAGCTTTTGAGCTCGAGCGAGAACATCGGGATTGTCCACGCCGCTAATGCGCACACCGGGGAAGGCGCGCTTGAGGGCGAGCGCCAACGATCCGCCAATGAGACCGGTACCGAAGATGGTAACGTTTTTCAACTGCAGCATTCTCCTCGCCCGCAAAGCGAACGACACAATTTTAGCCATTGGCCTAAGGCAGCGGGTCTGAAATCTCAACGAGATCGAGGATAATTCAACTATGGTTGGATTATGTAGTCGCGGGCGCTTTAGCCCGCGTTCCAACAAACGCGGGCTAAAGCCCGCGACTACAGTGAAGATCGCAATGTTCAGGATCGACAGGCTTCGCTTATGGAATGCCGTTCTGCTGTCCGCAGCTTTAGCGCTGGCGCTTGGCCCCTTGAGGCCTTCCCCTCAGGCGTCCGTTGAGAGTCACGGTTGGTGGGTCTTGAAGTGGTGGGGACCCTCAGTTGTGCTCCTCGTTCCTGGACTCCTCGGGAAGTGGCGTGGACGCCGGATCGTCCTGATTATCGCCTGCGTGGTGTACTTCGTGGTTTTCATGGCACACCCGGTGTGCGACTTAATATCAGCCGCAACGCAAACGGACTTCCGGACAGAATTGGAAAAAGGAGCCCGCCGTGGCGAGCCATTTTACCGGCTCGAGGGCGAATGGTATCAATGCAAGAGTTGGTTGTCGCGTCAGTTCTTTTTCTGAGCCTGGCGATCACTTCATCGAGCGTTGGACCGCCGGGGCGATCATCTCGAGTTGGGACATCAATTCGCGAAATTGGGCGGGATAGAGCGATTGCGCTCCATCGCACAGCGCGGTTTCAGGCGAATGGTGTACTTCGATCAGCAGGCCATCGGCGCCCGCAGCAACGGCGGCGCGTGCCATGGGCGGAACCTTGTCACGGCGGCCGGTTCCGTGCGATGGGTCGGCCAGAACAGGAAGATGCGAGAGCTTCTTGATGACAGGAATGGCAGAAATGTCCAGCGTGTTGCGCGTGTAGTTTTCAAATGTACGAATGCCACGCTCGCAAAGCATCACGTTGTGGTTCCCGCCCGTCATGATGTACTCGGCAGAGAGAAGCCATTCTTCAATCGTTGCCGAAGGCCCGCGCTTCAAGAGAACCGGCTTGCGGACCTTCGCCAGTTCCTTCAGCAAATCGAAGTTCTGCATGTTGCGTGCCCCGACCTGCAGGATATCGACCTGTTCGCAGAAAAGCGGAATCTGCGTGTGGTTCATAATTTCAGAAACCACAAGCAGGCCGTACTTGTCCGCCGCTTTCCTCAGCACCTTCAAACCCTCTTCGCCCATACCCTGGAAACTGTAGGGCGAGGTTCTCGGCTTGAACGCGCCGCCGCGGAGAACGCGTATGCCGTTTTCCTTCATGATCCCGGCAATGGTCATGATTTGTTCGGCGCTTTCGACGGTGCATGGCCCGGCCATCATCACCACGTCGCGGCCGCCCACTTCGATTTGGTTTCCGGGAGCGCCGACTTTCACAATCGTCCCATCGGGCCTGAATGCGCGGCTCGCCAGCTTGTATGAGGCGGAAATCTTCACAACCTCGCGCACTCCTTCGAGCAGCTCGATATCTCGCGGATCAACCTCTGCGCCACCCACTGCTCCGAGGACTGTGTGCGAAGCTCCGGTCGATCTGTGCACGTCGAACCCGATCTGAATAAGGCGATCGATCACATTCTGGACCTGTTCTTCGCTCGCCCCCTCCTGCATAACAACAACCATCTACTTCTCCCTATTTCTCCGATTCTTTTCGTTCGATGCGCCGGCATTCATCGATGACTCGTTCGAAGAGGCGCTTCAAGCTCTCGTTATCCAGCGGACCATCGTTCTCTTCCTGAATCCGCCGGAAAATTTCGCGCTCTCTTTCCGGATCGTACACGCGCATGTTCAAAGTTCTTTTGAGTCTCCCGATCTCGATAGCGCATCGGGAGCGCTCGTTCAAAAGCTCAACGAGCTTTCGGTCAATTTCATCGATTTTCTGACGCCAATCGTCGATGCTCATTTCGACGGTAAACCTTTCAACCAGGCTCCAAACGCGGCCACTTTTTCGACCAGATCCGGCTTCCCGGCATTCTGCTCAACTTCCTTCACAATGGAGCTTCCCACAATGACCCCATCCGCTTCCTGCCACACCGCACGCACATGCTCCGGCCTCGAAATTCCGAAGCCGACGGCGATCGGCACCGTTGTATGTGTTCGCAACGTTTGCAGAAACTCCTTCAACTCGCTCGCCAGCTCCTGCCGTTCGCCGGTAACGCCCGTACGCGACACCGCGTACAGAAATCCATTCGATGCGCCGGCGATCTTCCGGATCCGCTCGGGAGAACTGGTCGGCGCTACAAGGAAAACCGTGTTCAGGCCACCGGCGCGCATGGCCCGAATGAACGGCTCCGATTCCTCAACAGTCAGATCGCTCGCCAGTACACCATCAAAGCCGGCCTTCACCGCGTCCTTAGCCAACCGTTCCAGGCCGTAGTTCAACAGCGGATTGAAATAGCTGAACAGGACCAGCGGAATGCCGGACGTCTGTCGAATATTCTGACCCAGCTCCAGAATCTTGTGAAGGGTCACGCCATTACTGAGGGCCCGTTCCGTGGCACGTTGGATGATCGGGCCGTCCGCAATGGGGTCTGAAAAGGGTACACCCAGTTCGATGATGTCGGCGCCGGCCTTTTCCAGGGCGAGGACGAGCCGCAGAGTAGTCTCAAGGCTGGGATCCCCTGCCGTCAGATAAGGAATAAACGCTT
>QHXD01000075.1:7431-10855 GCA_003223895.1 Acidobacteriota bacterium | reverse complement strand
CCTGTTCGATTTCCGTCATCGGACGAACGTTGTTCAGTCCCTTGCCGGCGCCGCCGAGCAGCCGGTCGATCAGAGGAAAGACGACCTCCGGGCCCATCTCGAGAGCGGCGACGCCATCGAGCGGTCTCAGCGCCATTGCCGCATAACAAGTCGGGTCCGACACGGTGGAGAGAAATTCCGCATAGCTGGTCTGCGCAATATTTTCCAGGGTGAGTTCGACGACGGTACGCAGGTAGGCCGAGATCGAAGAAGAACAGTTTCTCGCGAAACGGTCGTGCACAAAGTGCAGCGAACGGATCTGGTTCTTCGAAATTCGATCGGGGCGTTTGAAGTTGTAACTTTGGACTTTCTTCTCGCTTATCGGTTTCATCCGGCCACGCCCTTCAACATGGTTTCGACGTCGGGCACGAGTTTAGCAAGTCTCGTGCGAAGACGGAGGGTAGCCTTCGTGTGAAGCTGGGAGACGCGCGACTGGTTCACGCCAAGCAGGGTGCCGATCTCCTTCATCGTGAATTCTTCATAGTAGTTTCTCGGGCAGCTCGTCGATGGCCTGAGCGAGCAGGGCGGTCAGCTCGTTGGATTGGAAGCGCACATAAGGATCGTTGGTTCCATCGTCCGGATAATAATTGATGTAGTTGTCGCTGTCTTCGCTGTCGCCCACGTTCTCGAACGAACCGATGGTCAGGCCGTGGAGCTGTTCCACCAGCGCATGGAAATCCTCGATGTCTTCTCCCATCGCCTCCGAGACTTCCTCATCCGAGGCGGGGCGGCCAAGCTTCTGGCTAAGATCCGCGTAGATCCTCTCCAGGTCTTTGCTTTTCTTGCGCAGCGAGCGAGGGGCCCAATCCAGGTTTCGCAGGCTATCCAGAATGGCGCCTCGGATCCGGACTTCGGCGTACGTCTTGAACTTTACGCCGCGCTCGGGCTCGAACTTGTCAACAGCGTCGAGCAGGCCGAGTACACCGGCATTGATCAAGTCGCGCATCTCGATGTTGGCAGGCAGTCGCGTTGCGACGCGATGAGCAACATGCTTGATCAGGGGAAGCGTAGCAACGATTAATGCATCTCTTTCGGCAGCCGTCATATTGCGGGCTCCTGGGGCAGAACAAATCGCGCCAGCTCAGGCGCGCTTGGAATTAAAAGATCTTCGGGGACTCGCTGACCGTTGGTCAGGTATGAAACCACCAGCTCGTTGCGGAGCAGATCGCCAACAAAGGAACCTTTGGCGTCCGTCTCGTCGATCTTTGTGATGATGGCGCTCGCTGGTGAAAAACGTCCGAAGCGCGACACGATCTTCGCGATATCTTCGGAGCGGGTCGTCGCGGTCATCACCATATGAACCTTGGCGTCGGCGGACGAAATAACATTTTCGAGCTTCGACAAACGCGCAAGATCGGAAGGACTCGAACCGGCCGTATCGATGAGGACAAGGTCGCGATCGTCCAGACTGGCCACCAGGCTTTTCAGCGTGGAGATATCGGCGCAGCCGTACGCGGGGATGCCGAGCAATTCGCCAAAGCGGCTCAGTTGCTCCTGGCCGCCAACGCGGAACATGTCCGTTGAGATCAGGGCTACCTTTTTCTTCAGTCGAATGGAGGCGTGGCCGGCAATCTTGGCAATCGTCGTGGTTTTACCCACGCCGGTTGGACCTACGAATACACTGACAATTCTGGCTTTGGCACTAAGTTCCGCCGGGGGAGCCACCACCAGCTGGTCGCTGAGAAGACGGCGAACGCGGTCGCGCAACTCAGACGGCGTCGGTTTGCCTTTCGCTGCAGTCGTGATCAAGTGGTCTGCCAGCTCGTGACTGATGCCGGAAGTGACCATTTCGGCGAACAGGCCGCCGCCGAAGTCCTGCGACTTTGACGGTAACGCCTGGCTCAGTGATCGGAGCGATTTCTTAAGGTCGCTGATCTCACCGATAATGTCATCCATGCGCGCATCGCGCTGGACGATGACTTTCTGCCTTTCCGGGGCCGGCGCAACGGCGGCAGCGGCTCCACTGTAGCGGCGCTCTGTGGCCGCCATCGATGCCACGGGTTCGGATTGTCGGCGGTCCCGGACCGCGGCCTGAGGCCTGGGAGCAGGAGCAGCTGTTTGTTCCTGTGCCCTGTCATCCAGCGCCGCAGTGATCTCCCAGCTTGCCTTCTTGAACAAGCCGTACGGCGGCCGCACCTTCACGGACCGGGTGCTCAGGATCAGCGCCTCGTGTCCGAGGTCACGCTTGATGTTCTCCAGGCCTTCCTCTAGCGATTCGGTTTTGTATGTTTTGACCTTCATTGTCCTGCAACTCCCAGGGATACGATTTGCACATTGGGCGGAATGTCATTCGGCGAAATGACGGTAAGCTGCGGAAGGAATCTCTCGATTAACTTGCGCAAGTGGAATCGGAGGCCGCTCGAACACAGCAGCGTCCAATGTGAAGCCATCGTTTTCTGGCAGATTTCACTCAATGCCTTTATCAGTTGCTCAAAAGTGTTCGCGTCGAGCGCGAGATAAGCTCCGGAATCCCCGCGCACCACCGATTGGTTCAGGCGGGACTCCCATCCCGGCGCGAGGGTGATGACGGAAAGCTCGCCCTGGTCGTTGACCAGGGCTTTGGTGATGGAGCGGCTCAACGCCGCACGCGTCACTTCGGTCAGCGTGATGTGATCCTTTGTTTGCGAGCCGTAGTCGGCCAGGGTCTCGAATACCGTAATGAGATCGCGGACCGAAATTTTTTCGCGCAGCAGGTTCTGCAGCACTTTCTGGATTTCGCCGACCGACAGGGTCTTCGGAACCAGTTCTTCGGTCAGCTTCGGATGTGTTTCCGCAACGTAGTCGATGAGCGCTTTGACTTCCTGGCGGCCCAGCAGTTCGTAAGCATGGTTACGAATCGTCTCGGTCAGGTGCGTGGCGAGCACGGTCGCGGGATCCACGACGGTGTAGTTCATCATTTGCGCCTTCTCGCGGTTATCCTTGGAAATCCAGAACGCCGGCAGGCCAAATGTCGGTTCAGTTGTAGGCGTACCATCGATCGGGCCGGTCACGTTGCCCGGATTGATGGCGAGGAATTTGTCGGCAGCGAGTTCGCCACGAGCGATCTCGATACCCTTCAAGAGAATTGAATACTGGCGAGGCCCCAGCTTGAGATTGTCCGTGATGTTTACCGGGGGGACGATGATCCCGAGCTCCTGGGCAATCTGTTTGCGGATCGATCGGATGCGGTTCAGGAAATCGCCGCCTTGTTGAACATCCACGAACCCGATGAGTCCATAGCCGATTTCGATCGCGAGACTGTCAATCTTCAGGAATGAAGTCGCCTTCTCCGGCGTGGCCGAAGCGTCTTTCGAAGTCTCGTCCGGCTTTGGGGCACGTTCGCGTTCTTTCGCGGCTTGCGAAAGCGAGTAGGCGATAAAGCCGAGCAGGCCCGCCATGAGCAGGA
>QHXD01000075.1:0-7378 GCA_003223895.1 Acidobacteriota bacterium | reverse complement strand
ATTCCGGCGCCGAAATAAACCGGCTTCGGATTCGAAAAAAGCTGTGTCGTGAGTCCCTGTCCCATGCTTACGTCGGAGGCTGCGTGCGTCGTTACGAGACCTCCTGCTATTGAAATCAGCAACGAGGGAATGGCGGTGACCAGACCATCACCGATAGTGAGCACGGTAAACGTGGTCAGCGCAGTCACCACCGGCATGTTGTATTGGAAAACGCCGATGAACAGGCCGCCGATGATGTTGATGAGAGTGATAAGCATGGACGCCATTGCGTCGCGCTGCGTGAATCGGATGGCGCCGTCCATGGCGCCGTAGAATTCGGCTTCCTTGCCGATCTCCACCCGTCGTTCACGGGCTTCCTGCTGATCGATGATTCCAGAATTAAGATCCGCGTCGATCGCAAGCTGCTTGCCCGGCAACGCATCCAACGTAAACCTGGCCGTAACTTCCGAAATACGGACCGCGCCGTGGTTGATCACGACGTACTGAATCACGATCAATACGAGAAAAATGACAATGCCGACCGCGTAGTTCCCTCCAACCACGAATTGCCCGAACGCCCGGATGACGTCGCCCGCAGCGGTCAGACCCTGGCTGCCGTTGAGCAGAATCAGGCGCGTCGAGGCGATGTTCAACGAGAGCCGGAAGAGCGTGGTCATCAGCAGAATCGAGGGGAAGGAGGAGAACTGAACGGGGTTCAGCAAATAGACCGCTGAAAGAAGAATGACTACAGATAGCGCAATATTCGTCGATATAAGTACATCGAGAATGATTGTCGGTAGTGGAATGATGACAGCAATCAGGATAATTACGATTGCTATCGGCATGGCGATCTGTGACTTCATCATGAATTATTCAAACGCCCATCCCTGGGCATCGCCATTGGTGCAAGCCGGGTGCCAACCTCGGCTAGGACCGGTTGCGAATCTTGAAGACGTACGCAAGTACTTCAGCAACAGCCTTATACAGCTCCATTGGGATCTCTTGTTCGATCTCCACGCTGCGATACAAAGCACGTGCTAACGGCTTATTTTCGACAGTGGGGATGTCATGTTCCCGACCCAGTTGCTTGATTCGCTGTGCAACCCAGTTGCGGCCCTTTGCAATCACGCGCGGAGCGGCCATCTTGTCCGGCTTGTATTCGAGGGCCACGGCGTAGTGCGTCGGATTTGTGACAATGACGTCCGCGTCCTTCACGCGAGACATCATGCGGCGGCGAGCCGCTTCCCGCTGAATCGACTTGATCTTGCCCTTGATCTGAGGATTGCCTTCCAGGGCCTTCATGTCTTCCTTAACTTCGGCCTTCGTCTGCTTGATGCTCTTCTCGAATTGCCATCGCTGGATGAAGAAGTCGGCGATAGCCAAAATTCCGACGGTGCCAACGAGGTAGATCAAAATGTGTATAACCAGAGAACGAATAATCGAGTTGGAGGACGCCAGAGAGTGCGCGGGCAACGTGACAAGCTGTTCCCAATAGGTCGTGAATGTGTTGTAGACAAGGGCGCCAACCACGGCGACCATAATGAGTGTCTTCAACCACTCCATCCAGGAGACCTTCGCCTTCAGCCGTGAAAGACCCTGAATCGGATTCAGCCGGTCGAACTTGAGCTTGAATTTCCCAAACTTGGGCAAACCCTGCAAGACGTTCCCGGCAAGCCCCGAGAGGAGCGCCGCCGCGAAAATTGGCGCGGCAATCATCAAAAAATAAATTCCGGTACGCCTTATTATGGTGCCGAGTATCAGCTCCGGATTGTGCGAACTGGCAACGTCTTGAAGGATGCTTGCGAAGAAGGAGCGGAAACCCGCAGGCGAGTGCAGATAATAGAAGAGCGTTGGAATACAGACCGCCAGAGTCATCGCAGATGTTAGCTGCGGCGAATATGCGAACTGGCCATCGTCGCTGGCTTTCTGCCTTCGCCTTTGTGTTGCTTTCTCTGTGCGTTCCTGATTCGCCATTCCTTACTTCCTCAGGATCATGGTTTCCAGCATCGGGCCCACGGCCCGTGGGATGAATGCCAGGGAGGCTCCAAATACCATGAGGCCGATCAGAAGTTTCAATGGCGCCGTTACAACCATGGTATTGAGCCCAGGCTGCATGCGCGCGATAAAGCCGACGGCCAATTCGACACAGAATGTCGCGATAAAGACCGGAAGCGCGATCTTCCAGCCGATGACAAAGATCTGGCTCGACGCCTCTATCAGCGCCTGAAACCACTGTCCCGTTGTTATAGAAGCGCCGACTGGAAATACGGCATAGCTGTTGGTTAGCGCCCGAAACAACGTGTGATGCTGGTTGGAGGCCAGCAGCATCACAAAACCCAGCATCGTGAGGTAACCCGACATGAGCGTCGACCGGTTCATTGTTTGCGGGTCGATCGCTTGCACGGCCGAAAAACCCAGGTGATAGCTCACCATGTGCCCGCCCATATGGAGGCCCGCAAACGCGATGCGGATCGCCATCGACAGCAGGCTACCAATCAGGAACTCCGTAGGAAGAACCAGGCCGGGATTGTTGTATGCCTGTACGCTAAAGGGTGTGACTACGGAAACACCGATGGCGATCGAGAAGACCAGCATGACTCTCAGATACTGCGGCAGCCCCGGATATCCCCAGATCGGCGCGAACATCAGCGCCGCGCCCACGCGAATGCTCACGATCATGACGTGCAGGAGATAGAAGTAGGGGATCGCGAGAGAAATCACTTTCATGACGGTGGCCCTTCCCGGGAGGTCTCATCGGATATAGGCATCAAATGACACAAGCAGCGTGTGGGTGTAAGAGACCATGGTTCCCATCATCCATGGGAACACGAACAGAAACACCACGAAGGTGATGACGATGCGGGGCACAAATGCGAGAGCCTGATCGTGAATCGACGTGATGATCTGAATAATACTGATAATGATGCCCACGACAAGTCCGGCGCCCAGCATCGGAGCGGCCAGCAGGAGTACTGTCTCGAGTGTGTGTTTCGAAAGACTGAGAATCAATTCTTCAGACATAACTCTTAACCAGTGAGGCAATGACCAGGTTCCAGCCATCGACCATAATGAAAAGCAAGACTTTGAAAGGCAGCGATACCATGACCGGGGGCAGCTGCATCATTCCCATCGATAAGAGGACCGACGATACGACCATGTCGATGACGAGGAACGGCAGGAACAAGACGAAACCGATTTGAAATGCCGTCTTGATTTCGGAAATCATGAATGCCGGAACGATCGCACGCAGCGGCAGATCGTTCGGTCCTTTGGGCTTCGGCCCGCCGGACATCTCTACAAATAGTTGTAAGTCCTTCTCGCGCGTGCTCTTAAGCATGAATTGCTTGAGCGGACCGGTCCCTCGCTCGATAGCCTGGTCCTGGTCGATCTGGCCGGTCGACCATGGTTGATAAGCATTATCGTAGATGGCTGTCAGCGTCGGGCTCATGATGAAGAACGACAAGCACAATGCCAGTCCAATCAGGATTTGATTCGACGGAGCCTCCTGAGTTCCAAGCGCCTGGCGCAGGAAGTGGAACACAATGATGATCCGCGTAAATGAGGACAGCGAGATGATGATGGCCGGCAGAAACGACAGCAGCGTCAGCAGGATCAGCATCTGAACCGGCATATTCATCTGGATCTGCCCGTTGCTGCCAGTCATATCCAGCTTTAACGTCGATTGAGTGGCCGGGGCCGCGGCGAGCAGCGTATTGAGAATCCAGTAGTTCATTGATTCGTACTTCCAGACAGTTTATCGAGGATGGAAATCGACTCGCGGGTTACACCAATAAGCAGTTCTTCGCCGCGAATTTTCACTACCATGAGCCGGCAGCGGTCTCCCAGATGGAGTTGCTCGATGATGGACAGGTCGCGAGCTCCGGCCATTGAAGGCACATACTTCTTGAGAAGCTTGAGCGTCAGTACAAGCCCTCCAAGGATAAGAATCAGCGATCCGATAACCTGAGCCGCGATCATATGCCCATACCACCGGGCTTATTGACTTCTACGACTCGGACGCCTGACGACTGTTCCACGGCGATCACTTCGCCGCGGGCCACAGGCACACCGTTAACGCAAATGTCGAACGGCTCGCCAGCCGGCTTCTTCAGTTCAATCACTGATTCCGGGCTCAGTTTGATTAGCTCTCGAACGCGAAGCCGCATGCGGCCCACTTCGATGGAGACATTTAATGGAATGTCAAAGATCGGCGCGAATTCCCGAAGAATGGCGTTAGCCCTGACGGCGACAGCGTCGTTTTTTTCGCTCATAGTTGGATAACGAATTCCGTAAACATGATGTCCACGAGCTTCGGGCCGCGGAAATAGATGGCAATCTTGTCCTGTATCTCACGGCGAAGCTTGTTCTTGCCTTCGTCCTTGATCAGGTCCTGCGAGGTCTTGGAAGTCAGGCTCTGGAGAATGACGTCGCGGACTTTCAACTGAAGCACCTGGTTTTCCTCGAGCTCTTTGATTCTGGCCTTGTCATCGAGCATGAGGTTGATCTTGATCCTGAGGTATCTCGGTGCATCGATGTCCGCCAGGTTCACTACAAATGGCTCCAGAGGCAGAACGGCGCTCTTTTCGAGCATTTGCGCGATTTTCTCCTCCTCCGCCTTTTCTTTGGCCTTTTCCTTGGCCTCGGGAGTATCGGCTGTATCTTCAGCCTTCGGCGCCTGTGCCTTTGCACTCATCGATTTGCTGATGAGATAAAAAGAGACCACGCCACCCGCTGCGCTCGATGCGACCGCCAGAATGACGATGAACAGCACTTTCATGATCGGTGAGCGACCGCGTTTGATCTTTGGTTTCTTAACTTCTTCTTGTTGTTCGTCTAAAACTGCTTCTTCGGGCACAGTTTGCCTCCTCGTTTTCAGGAGTCATAAGAGTGCAAGACCTGTACCGTTTATATAGCCTTAAGAATGAAGGAGTTAGAACTAGGCATTGTCAAGGATTTGACAGAGAAAGGCGAGTGTAGGGCCGGTCTATGACCGCCCGATTTAGCGGCGGTCATAGACCGCCGCACCAGTTCAATCAAACAAGTGATCGCCGATATCGCGGATCAGTTGGCGGAGTTCCAGCGATTTCTCTTCGATCAGCTTCGTACGCTCCCGAGCCTTGGCGCTGAGCTGTTCCATTTGCATCAGCTCAGCGTTGGCCAGGATCATTCCGACGCGATTGTTGAGATCATGCAGGTACTTCTTCACTTTTTCCTCGTCCATAAGGCACCTAATTTAACACGATGCCTTACAGACGGTGTCTTACTGTCTGATATTCATCGTGTCCTGCATGATCTGATCGGTCAGGGTGATGATTTTCGCGTTCGCCTGATAACCGCGCTGGAACGTAATGATTTTGGTCAGTTCGGTCGCAAGGTCCACGTTCGACTGCTCGAGGGCGCCGCTGGTGAGATGGCCGCGGCCGCCTTCACCGGGAATTCCGAAGAAGCTGGCACCCGACGCCGTGCTTTCTGAATAGAAGCCGCCGCCCTGGGAAAGCAGGCCGTCCTGGTTGCTGAACTGCGCAAGCACGAGTTGCGCGACGTCTACGGTGTTTCCGTTGCTGAACACTGCGGAGAGGGTTCCATCCGACTGGATCGCAAGGTTGTTCAAGGAACCGGCGGCCGCTCCGTTCTGGCTGCTGGCGGTCACTTCACTGGGGCTTGCAAAGCCGCTCACATTGGGCAGACCGGTTATGGAATTCAGAAGCTTGAAGTTCATTGCCGAGCCCAGGGCAGCGCCATTTGCCATAGAGGGCAATGTCACGCCGGAACCGGGAATGGTGATATTGGCCAAAGCCGGCGGTGTTGCCGGATCTGCCCCAAGCCAGGCCGATGTCATTTTTCCGGCCGAGTCAAACAAAAGTGTGCCCGCGGTCGGCGACCCCGTCTGCGTTGTACCGGTGATCAGACTCAGCTTGTTGGTGCTTGAAGCCTGACCTGCGGTTTCGTTCTCCGGAATAGTCACATCGAAGCGCCATTTGGTTTCCGGTGTCGCTCCCGAGCTGATTTCCTTTTCGAGAGTCAGCGTGGCGAGATGAGGCTTGCCGAGCGAGTCGTAGATTTGAATGTTCGTGTTGAACTGCGTGGCGGTCGGAGCGTTTGCGTCCAGGTTCATCGCCAACTCGAATTCCGTTGTCGTTACCGGGCTGTCAAGGCCGGACGGCATTTTGATCGAATTTACTCCGAGGTTAGTGTCGATCTTTCCGCTCACGGCGTTCCGGATGTAGCCCTGTATCTGGGACCCGTTTTCCGACACCAGATGTCCATCCGCATCCAGATGCATGTTGCCCGCGCGCGTGTAGAACTGTCCGCCGCTTGGATCTTTGACCACCAGGAATCCTTTACCTTGAATTGCAACATCCAGGGGATTGTTCGTCGTCTGAACGCTACCCTGGTTGAAGACCTGCCGGACGGCGCCGACCTGAGCACCCAGGCCGATAGTCATCGTGTTACCGGATTTTGCAGTGCCGACGGTGTTGAATGTCTGGCCCAGCACGTCGGTGAAAGAGATGTTGGATGACTTGTAACCGACGGTGTTGAGGTTGGCAAGATTGTTACCGATGACGTTCAGTCCCTGGCTGTTTGTTGCCAGTCCGGAAAGTCCGGTTGAAAAAGTGGTGAGACCCATAACTACTTCTGTCCTCCATTAAACGGATTTACTGTTGAATTTGATGACGAATTTGATGAATTTTCTGTGGTCGCGGGTTTTTGCCCGTTTTCCAATGTCGTTCGGATATTGATAAGCTCTTCCAGGCTGCTGAATTGGGCCAGCTGCGAGACGAATTCAGTGCCATCCTTCGGATCGAGCGGGTTCTGACCCTTGAGCTGGGCGACAAGCAACTGGAGGAATTGGTTTTTCTGTTCCTCTGCTTTGCTCTTGGGCTGCAGCGTGGTCGAGGTCGTAGCCCCCGCCAGAGCGTTTGTTGTGGTTATACCGTTCATTAGTGAGCCTCCTTGCTCTTGCCGACTTTTCCGATTGACGATTTCCGTGAGACTTCAGCGCTCGCCACTTTCACTTCCTCTTGTCGGAGCGACTGGACGAGCGAGCCGAGCGAAGATTTAAGATCCTGGTGCAACGGCTCGGATCCGGCGTTGAGCTGCAGTGAAACGTCGCCGCCACGTTCCTGAATACGGATCATGACCTGTGAATCCGCCTCCCCGACTTCAATTGCTACTGTGCGCACAACCTGAGACTGCGGAAGCTGGGGAAGCTCCACGTGATGTGCGGCGCGAACTTGCTCAACCGGGCCTAGCTGCTGGGAGACGTCATTGAATTGCAGTGCCGGCGCGGTCGTCGTTTGGTTTACCTGTGAGGCAGGATCGGATTTGCTCCGCTCGGGCAGCCTGACATCGAAGTTCACTTTTTGCACGGCTATGATTCGCGGCGGCAGTTGCTCTT
>QHXD01000880.1 GCA_003223895.1 Acidobacteriota bacterium | reverse complement strand
TTGTCGCGTTCGCTTCCACGAGACGGTTTCTGAATTCGGTCTGGGTGGAGATCCTGGCCGTGCTTTGCGCGTACGGTGCGGTAGCGGCGTTGGCCGCCATGTTGGCGGTTAAAGACCTGCCGAAGTGGTATATCTGCCCTGGAAGCCGGTCTCCTGTGTACACGGCTGCGGGACAGTGGCATGTTTTTGTAAGCTTGCCGTTGCTCGTTCTTCTCGTTTTGGGTTGGATGTGGCGCCATTTTCTTTGGTGGCGATTGCTGTCGCGGATTTCAAAACTGAACTTGCGGCTTATTCCCGCTCATCCCGATCACGCCGGAGGACTGAGATTTCTTAGCGGCGCGCTCCGTGGCTATTGGCCTCTCAGCTTCGCATTTGCCTCCATTTTTGCCGGCAGGATCGCCAACCAGCTTCAGGCGGGGCGATCGCTATACGACTCGCGATTTCTCATTGCCGCTCTGCTGGCATTCGTGCTCACACTCTTTTTGATGCCATTCACGGCATTCGTGCCTAACCTCTTCAAGCTGAAAGAGAGGGGCGCACATGACTACGGCCGGCTGGGTCGCGCCCTTGGTGAAGAGTTTGAACTCAAGTGGCTGAGGGAACGAGAGAGTGTCACGGGCGCGGCACTCGAAAGTCAGGATTTCTCCGCGACAACGGATTTGTACTCGATCGTCTCCAACGTGTATCGAATAGTCTACCTTCCTGTAACCTTCGGAGCTGTACGGGAGCTGATTGTGGTCACGCTTGTGCCGTTTCTTCCTGTTGCGCTGTGGGCTGTACCCTTCGAAGTACTCATCGCCAGCATCGGAAAGCTTTTCCTTTAATATTCCGGAGTTTTACCTATCGACTTTCTGCTCGCCGGGACGCACCATCGAGCCCCATGAATACACGAATAGACGTGGCGCTGATTCTCTGGAATCCCGATGTCATTCAATTGGTCTCTTTTGTTCTACTTCATCGGAACCTCAGATCGCGCGGCGTCGAACCGTCTCGAGGCGCAGAAGAAATACAAGACTTGATCGCGTCGTGCGGTCCGACTGTCGTGGTATTTGATCTCAAACCGCCTTACGACGAGTCGTCCTCGGTTGTCCGGAGTCTGCTCTGCCGCTTTCCCGATCGGTCATTCGTGATGACGTGCGCAGATCCGGACGAGATCGGTGACACTGTGGATTCGATGGTGCAACTCGCGTCAGGAAATGTCGCCTGGAAAGGTCTGCCACATGACGTCTCGGATGTCAGTGCAAAGAAAGCGGCATTTCACAGGAGCACGTGGTAGCATGTCGCCGCTCTCTTCATCTTCCATGCGCAGGATGCCCGGTCCGCAAACCAGACGGAGAACTGAACATGTTAGGGCGATGCGCAGTTTTGTTGTCAGTTACGTGGCAAGGGTACGACTGGTATATCGGCGCTCTTCTTGGCGTTGTGAAGGAATCCGAGACAAAAACCAAAGCCATCCTCAGCGCTCTGCCGGACCTGATGTTTCTGTTGGATGAGGACGGCACGTACCTGGACTGGTATGCGACAGATCCGGCCAACCTTTATGCTGCGCCCGAACAGTTTCTCGGAAAGAACATGCGTGAGATCCTCCCTTCGGAGCTCGCCGGAGAGCCCGGTCCGGTTCGGAGTTGGAATACCGAGTATGAAGGAGCGGCTTCGCCGCCTGGGCGGACGTCTGGACTTCGAGTCCAACGACGAAGGCGTTCGGCTTGTGGCGGAGGTACCGCTTCCGACAGAGGCTCTTGAATGAAACCACAGCCAGTCAAAGTCACGGTCAGGGTCTTGTTGGCCGACGACCACGATGTCGTGCGCAAAGGTGTGCGCACCATGTTGGAAGGCCGGGAAGGCTGGCAGGTATGTGGTGAAGCCAGCACTGGAACGGAAGCTGTCAGGCTCGCTGCACAACTGCAGCCTGATATCGCCGTGCTGGATTTGGAAATGGCTGAATTGGACGGACTGCAAGCGACGCGCCTGATCAAGAAAGATCAGCCGCAAATTGAAGTGCTGATTTTCACGATGCACGATACCGAATATCTAATCCGCGAGGTTCTGTCCGCCGGTGCTCGCGCATTCGTTTTGAAATCCGAAGGCGGGCGAGCGCTCATCGAAGCAATCGAAAGTGTGTCGAGGCACAAGCCTTTCTTTGCGGCCAGAGCGTCTGAAACTCTTCTTAACAGCTTCTTGAAGTCCACGGCTCACTCCAATGAACCTTCACCTCTGACCGATCGTGAGCGCGAAGTCGTCCAGTTGCTGAGTGCTGGACAATCCAACAAGCAAGTTGCTGCGGCTCTCGGAATCAGCGTCAAAACGGTCGAAACACATCGAGCGGCAGTCATGCGCAAATTGGGCTTCAGCTCTATTGTGGAGCTGGTCCGTTATGCCGTCCGCGAACGCCTCATCAAGCCGTAACTTCTTCGGTGGCTGCCGAAGCCTGGGCGGCCTCAGGTTGTACTTCGGCTGAGGACCCCGGCTCCTCGTCCGCGCGCCTGTCGATTCGCGTGATGCTGTACACGACGCCCAGCCACAGGCAGACCAAAACTATATTCACCAGTGCGAAATTGCGACTGTCGAAGGCGAGTCTGGTTCCGAGGAACACCAGAAGTGCCGATAAGGCATCGCCCACACGCCAGAAGAAAACTTGGACTCCCGGTTGGTCGGCAGGAACAGGGCATGGCGGGCGGTGTTCTGAATCGAATAGTCGGTGCTGTTCTCCGCAATCTTGGCAAATTGAATAAAACTCAGGATCGGCACGAAAGCCAGCAAGGTGTAACTTCCGAGAGCGATTATTGGAAGGAACAAGAGTGCAGGCCGGACGTCGAAACGCCTGATGATTCGCGAAACGGCGAACATCTGAAGCGCGCCGCTCAGCGTATTGACCCAGAAAAAGAAGTCGGCGTAGAACTTGCCGATATAGGCCTCCTGGCTGGCGGCACCCGCGGCACCAACGGCCTCTCTTGCGTGTTGAGCGACTGCTTTGCCGAGAATAAATTCCCCCGTTGTATTCACGAGATTTGAGAGCAATATAAGCATGGCAATCAGCAATAGATAACGGCTCTTGAACACCAGGCGGAAGCCGCCCGACGGCGGGAGCTTGATGTCTTCCACCTTTCGGGGACCCTTCACGGCAATCGCTCGCTTTTCACGGTTGTGCAGCACCGCCGTCACCAACATCATCGGGTATGGACCCAGGGGGTTGAAAAGCCAGCCCGCCAGGCGCGCGCCGAAAATGCCTCCAAGGGAACTCCCGATACCGACTACGGCGAATAGACGCTTCCCCTGCTCGTGGGTGTAGATATCATTCGCGAATGCCCAGAATTGGGCGATCAGGATCAGATTGAAAAGACCTACCCAAAGGAAGAAGACAACACCGAGCTGAATCCCGGCATCGCCGAGGAAGTAAAAAATCAAAAGATTTGAAATGAAAAACGCGGTCACGCCGTTGATGAGCCGGACACGATTGACACGGCTGGCGATGGCGCCATAGACAGGAATGATAAACAGGAACAGCAACGCCTGTCCCGCCCCCGCATAGCTTTTGATTTCCGCACCGAGTTCGCCCAGGATGAGGGCTTCCCGAACCGGTTTGATGATGTAGTAGGCGGTCAACAGCAGGAAAACATCGATCATCAATAGAACGGATGTGAATCCCTCGCCGCTGCGGACGGGCGCGAACATCGACAGGAATCGCTCGAAAGGGTTCTGCATTTTCAGATTCTCCGATTGCACGGCGGCCCCTTTCACAAATCAAGGTGCAAGCGGCGTGCCATGCAACGGATCTGTCACAAACAGGGATCGGCTGAAACCCACGCCCAGAGCCACTTTTCAAGGACTCCGTTTTTGTGTATCCTGACTGTCGCATGTTTAAACTTATCGCTTTCATAGTTGTTATTCCGGCTACTGTGGTTGTCCTGGCAGGGTCGGAACTACCTTCGTCGAACAGTATTCCCCGGTTCCATATGATGGCTGACGGCGTCTTTCGAGGAGGTCAACCGGACAAAAAGGGTTTTGCGTTCCTGAAGCAGCAGGGAGTCAAAACGATCATCAATCTCCGCATGGAGAATGACGAGGAAGCCATAGTCAAGCAATTGGGTATGAACTACATCCAGATTGCTATCGACGACCCGAAGCCCTGGTCGAAAATTCCGGATCAAGCCATCACGAAGTATTTTGAAGTGCTGAATGATCCCGCGAACTATCCGGTCTTCTTCCATTGCCGCCGTGGTGCAGACCGCACCGGCGCCCTGGCCGCCCTTTATCGCATCGCAAAACAAGGGTGGGATGCCAGGAAGGCCTACGACGAAGCCCGCGATATCGGTCTGCGGTGGTGGTACAGCGCCATCAAGGACCAGGTGTTCGAATTCAAGCCGCTGCCGGCGGCGAAATCGGTTCCCCGAATTCTGGCCACCGAACGCCAGTAAATTCCTGACTGTACCGGCGGTCACAGACCGCCGGTACGTTCCGCATCCAGAAGACTTTTTCCCCAGTAGATTTACGGACCGGCCTGTTTTTTGGAAGAAACCGTTAAAGACGTTTAGATGGGCCCCACATCTACCCGCGCGAGATTCGTCCAACGACAAATTCTCCGCTGCGTTTTGCAAATAAGTAAACGGTGACCGGATCGCGATCCGTCCCGACTCGCATGGTTCGAATTGTGACTGCGATCGGCCGGTCAGGGGCACTCTTCTCGAGTGCTTCACTCAATGTCTTGCGGTCCACCAGAACGAGCCGGCCTCGTGTGCTCATTTCTGCAGACTTATAGTGATGTCCTTTGATCTGGTATACGTATTCTGTCGCCGCGCCATCGGCCAGATTCCAATCCACCATGAGATCCTGAAACTTCAAAGTGATGCCTTCGCCTCAGGTCTCGACCGAGAATTGCGCGATCGGATTGACCTGCCTCAGCCAGTGATCGGCCACCTTACGCCTTCGCTCCAAGAGTGTCCGCAGAATGTACTCGGTCGCCATGGGATCTGTGTACTCCGCGGTCTCGACGATCTTGCGAAGCTCGGCTTCGCTGAACGACAGGATAATGCGGGTGGCCGGATATGTCGTCTTCCAGTTCTTCGGATCGAAGTCAGTCGACGTAAACGCCCCAACTTGCGGCAACACGACGACGCCCTGTTTCTCGCCCGCCGATTCGTAAAACCCGAGCGTGAACATTTCGCGTATGACGCTCCCGAGATCGAAGGCGTGCTCACGGCCGCGAAAGTATTCCGGCGGATATTCGGCGCCCAGCGTTGACCCGAAGTCGAGCAGATAATGCCGAAGGAACTTACGGCCGTGTTCTTCGACGTACATATCCAGACTCTGTTCTTCCTTCATGTCCCAGTGATTGATCCAGGAAGCGATCACGCGCAGGCCACGCAGCTCCCGCCGATGCTCGTGAGGTATGAGGTCATTAGGGTCGTCGTAGCGGATTCCGACGTGCGGAAAAGGCCCCTTTGGCGTCCCCGGCAGGAATTTGCTCGCAAGGACCCGATAGCGTCCATCCGGCATTCTTGCGGTGGGTTCGAGTAATTTCGTCAGATCCTGACGTGTAAATGGTCTCCGCTTGTTCGAAGCAGCACGAACCTCGAGCTGTTGTCCAATGATGAGCTGGTCGGGTTGGATGTATGCGACGTAGTTTTCGGGAACGTTGTAGCCCGCGGCATAGAGAATCTTGGTGGAAATGACTTCGGCACCGGACATGAGCTCCGGAGCATTCGCATTATCAAACTTGATGAAGTACACCCGCCCTTCCCTGTCCCTGAGCTGCATACCCGGCGTGACTCCGGAATCCTTGGTTTTCGCGATCGTGGCCTGATCGAAGTCTGGCGGGCCGCCCTGGTTGGGACCACGCACCAGCTCCTCGATACTCATGTGGCGCAGATGGTGGCGGTTGGTGTACCAGCTCGAGTCGGGCACTTCATCGACTGCATTGACATTCATGGCAGGCTTCGGATTTCCGGCCAGGGCCCGAAACCATCGCGGAACGTCGAGATTCTGTTTCGCTTCTTCAACCCACTGTTCACGGAAAAAATCATCGTAGAAACTCGCGCTGCGTGCCTGGGGCTCGGGAATGTTCTTCATATCGAAATCGAGCCAGAGAACATCAATGGCGGCGCGGACGTCGATGTGCACAGCCAGGGCGGTTGCAAGCGCGAGGAAGAGCAGGAAAGCGGCTTTTGTCCAGAATCGCATCCGCCTCCTAGAACGTCGGATTGAAATTGACATACATGCGCCATCCTTCATTGCTGTGGGCGAAATCGAGGGTCATCAGGAGCTTCGGTGTGGGTCGGGTGATGAAACGGGCGCCATAACCTGTGTGAAAA
>QHXD01000882.1 GCA_003223895.1 Acidobacteriota bacterium | reverse complement strand
CCTATTGAATTCGCCGGCGTGGAGTTCCTGAGGCGAACCACGCGGTCCGATTCAGGCACAGGCAGCGGCCGAAATAGGAAAAAGTCCAGGAAACTGAAGACGGACGCTGTTGCTCCTATACCGAGACCCAGCGAAATCACGACGCCCAGAGCGACCACTCTCGATCTCTTGATCAAACGAAGACCGAAGCGGAAGTCCTGAATTAAATTTTGCGCCAATCCAATCACTCGGCTCTCCAGGAGGTTGGGTTTTCGGGTTACGCGGGCCGGAATATTAGCCTATCCGTCCCAAAGATGTACACATTCCGAGTACTGGAATAAGATGAGAAGGACAGATGTCCAGCGGAAGGCCATAATCCGTTGAGTAGAATCGCCCTGTTCTTGAGCCTGCTGGGTTTCATTGCTGCGGCAAGCGGTCACGACTGTCCGAGTTATCCAGCATCGAAATGGTCCTTCAATCCAGCCACTCTGCAAGAGAAACTCAAAAGTCGGCTGCAACTGACGAATGTGGCTAGTGCTTTTGCTACCGACAGTGGAGGCTCCCCAACAAGGCAGAATTTCGTGGATGATTACATTTTCGAAAAGCTTCAAAAACAAGGTGTGCCGAGCGCGCCGCTGGCGAGTGATGGGGAATTCATTCGCCGGGTGACCATCGACCTTGTTGGGAGAATACCGCCTGCTGCTCGAGTGCGATCCTTTCTTGAAGACTCGCGCCCCGGCAAGCGTGAAATCGTCATCGACGAGCTTCTGTCGAGTAGTGCCTTTTCGGACCGCTGGGCAACCTGGTTTGACGACTTGCTCCGAAACACCTCGAACTATCCTGAAATCACCGTCGCAGGACGGAACGCGCTGCACGAGTATTTACGTCAATCGATTCAGCAGGGGAAACGCTACGATGAAATGGTCCGCGACCTGTTGTGTGCGAGCGGCAGCGCCAGTCAGGGTCCGCCCAATTACCTGCTCCGAAATCATGTGTCTGGAGCTCCAAGCCAGGACTTTTTCGACGATTTGGGAGCAAATATTACGTCCACGTTCCTTGGCATCCCGACCCTCTGTATATCCTGCCACAGCGGTCAGCATCATCTTGAACCCATCAATGCCTACCTGTCTCATAAGACGAGATCAGATTTCTGGGAGCAATCGGCTTTCTTTGCGCGAACTACAGTCAGGCTGTTATCTCCGGATTCCAGCGACGGATCCGCGAAGTACGAAATCAGCGAGGCAGCCGATGGCTACTACACGTCTGAGATCGCAGGATATCCCGGGCAGCGCCCGCTGCGAACCGGGGGGCCATATTTGCCCCGCTACCTTTTCACCGGAGAGGCGGCGCAAGGTGAGGATCTGCGCTCTGAGTATGCGAGGATTTTGACTGCCGACTTTCAGTTTGCGCGAAACATCGCAAACCGCATGTGGACCCATTTTATGGGCATCGGAATTGTCGATCCACCGGACGGTTTCGACCTGGCAAACTACGAGACACAGGCATCTCATCCCGAGCTTCTCGACCGCCTTGCACAAGACTTCGTCGATACAGGATTCGATCTCCGTCACCTCATGAGGCGAATAACATCGTCGAGTGCTTATCAGTTATCCGCTGGATATCCCGCCAACTGGCAGGAACCACATTCGCGATTATTCGCTCGCAAACTAACGCGCCGGCTGGAAGCCGAAGAAATCCATGATTCGATCGTGCAGGCCACGGAAGCAGGTGGACCATATGACGTCGCAGGGTTCCTCGAACCTGTCCGATGGGCAATGCAGCTCCCGGACACTAACGAACCCCACAATAGTCCAGCCCAAGCTTTCATGGATTTGCTGGGCCGCGGAAATCGGACGTACAAGCCTCGCGATTCGGATAGTTCGATCCTCGCCGGTCTCTCGCTCATGACCGGACAACCTTTCAGGCCGATACCGGTCTCGCACGACTTCAAGCGCTGCCAGACGATGATGTTGTGGAAGAGGTTTTTCTTCGAACACTGTCCCGACCTCCAACGGCGGAAGAAAAACGCGTCGCAATTGTCCACATGAGTGAAGATCGGATAGCCGGGTTGGAAGACTTACAGTGGGCGTTAATCAACAGACCGGAATTTATCCTCAATCATTGATGCACTTCTCGAGACGCCAATTCGTGCGTTTGAGTCTGACTGGCTTAATCGGTAGCCCCCTGGTGCGAGGACTCGCTGAGTCCGACGCATACGCCCAATCGCCGGTCGTTACAAAAAATACTGCCAGTACATGTGTCTTCATTTACATGCTCGGAGGCCCAAGCCAGATGGAGACTTGGGATCCCAAAGAGGGGCCATGGGTCCCGGACGATCTCGATATCCGGTCATATGCCGGTGGCGTCACGCTCTCGCATAAGCTCTTTCCGATCCTGTCGCGGAATGTCGCCGATCTGGTTTTGCTTCGGTCACTGCAGGCCTGGGAAGCGATTCATGAACGCGGGCAGTACTATCTTCAGACCTCGCGCGCGGATCTTCCGGACCTTTCCCGCCAAATGCCGTGTCTCGGTTCGGTGACTGCCTATGAGTCGGAATCTTCCAGAAGACCGGACGACTTCTTACCCCCGTTCCTCGCAATTGGTGTTGGCGATCTGCTGCCGTTCAGTGCCGGTTTTCTATCTCGACGATATGCGCC
>QHXD01000881.1 GCA_003223895.1 Acidobacteriota bacterium | reverse complement strand
CGAGAGGAGTGTCTCGTGACAACACTAAGATTTATTACCTGTTCCGTGTGACCGACGTCACTGCGAAAACACCCGCATGGCCGTATTTACCACATCGCTCCGATTTCCTGGCCTGGCCAGGGTCGGACCGTCAATCATGGTTTGCTTTCTCGGATCTACCGCTTAACACTCGGGATGAGTTTGCAATCCTGGATGCCCTCCTTAACGTTCAGGATGAGCGGTCGTCCAGACCCAATCCTCCGACTCCTTTTCCGCATATTGGATTTGAACCGCATTGGGCAGAAACTGATTCGCTCAATCCAATTCGCGACCTGCGCGTCGACATGCGCCAGGCGACTTGGATCATCAATAGAGCCTATCCGTTTCGTTGCATTCCCACTTTTGCCGCAAAAGTGAGACTCAGGCAAGAACCATGGTTCATCCCCAACGGTTTTCATCCTCCGGTTGAGAGTTCTCCGGTTTTCGCGTTCGGTCTCGTGAAAACATCGGGAGGGTTCGCGTTGCTCACTTAAATTCGGCACACAGCCAACCCAATGCGTCCTCCCGGCACCAGCGGAGGAACAATGATTTCGTACGACAGATCCTACTGCGCGGAAGTTCCGCGTGCGCTGCTGCCCGGCGACCGCCTTTTGTGCTCCGTTCGCGCGGCGGAACGCCTCGAGATATCGAATCGCTATATCCGAATTCTCGCAAAGAACGGTGAACTGAAGGCCTACTACCATCCGGCCACACCGAAGCTTCTATTCTTCAAGTTGAGCGATATTCTGGAATACCAGCAGCGGAATTCAAGCCGGCTTAATTGACGGAAAAATGGTAAAGAGTATGTCGAAGCATCACCTTCTCGAATACAAATTCGAAGAGGAGCCAGGCGGTAAACGGAAACGCGCTCTAACGGTAAACGGTTTCTGGATAGTCGTGCTCATTTTGATCTTCGTGGCGGCCGTCTACCAAAGCGTTCCCAGGGAAATTCCTGACATCATTATCCGCTTCCTGGGCCGCTGATGTGCGAATGCGCGATCCGCGCTTTTGCAACGTTTACGGAGTTGGACTCCGTTAGTTTGGTTTGGGCTGCCGGCATGACGACAGCCGAAGCGTCATTCTCCGGTTTTCGACTTCTTGCCAAGGGCGCGATCGGCCCCGGCCAAGCCACGCCCAAGGCATGGGTGACGCAGACGGTCCCGAACGCGAAGACCGCTCCAATCAACGGCCTAACTGCGCTGCGTTCACCCACCATCCGCGCCAACGGATTGAACATTGCGGCGTTCGCGAGTTATCTGGGCGAGAACCTTTTGCTGGTCCGCTCAGCAAAAGGCACATCTACGGTTTCGCGGTAATACGACAACTGAGAGCAGGACTCGCTCGCAATAGGTAAACGCTGGGCGACAGGTATTTCTGCGGTAGGCCATTCCGTCCGTCACTTCACCGGCACTAGCGTCGGAGTCCCTTTGTCCTTGACCAGGACGACCAAGAATTTTGCCGGCCTGGTTTTGCTTGCGTTCCGCCCCACGACATGAACATCGTCGGGCCCCTCGTAAAACGTCTGCCCCGGCGTTAGCGTGACTTCTTTTCCTCCTTTCACCTGCATTACAACGGAGCCTTCGAGCACGTAGATAAACCCGTGCGCATAGTGCCGGTGCACAGGGTCTGACCCGCCCGGCGGATACTCCACGGTAATCATCAAGACTTCCTTGCCTGGAATGTCCGTCAGATCTCTCGACATGAGCGGCACGACGTCAGGCTGCTGAGCCGTCACCGTGCTCGTCATGAGGTAAAGCAGAAGCAATGAAATTGTCGTCCTCTTCATCGTCGACCTTTCATTTGTCGGTGGCAGCCGGCGCTATATCGCGTGTGTACGCCTGCGCCGACGGTGGCAACGATAAAGTGCGTAGATGAAGGCATCATAATCGTGTCCCTTTCCTGCAGGCGGGCACCGGGGCTTATGCCGCCTTCGGCTGGCGGAGCCAATCCTGGAAGCGGATTGCCCCAAGCTGCGCATTGTCGCCGGGCACCAGCGAGCGATCGTCGAGGCGAGCGCCGAAATAGCGCGCCTGTGGATCGCTTACGACCTCACGTAGGTCATTGGTTGCCTTGAGGTAGTGCGCGACCAGTTCGCTCAGCCGCAGCCGTTCGGGACCCGCGATCTCGATCATATCGTTGACAGGCGAGCCAGGCGCAGCGTCCGCCACAGCCTTGGCAACATCGTCGGCAGCGATGGGCTGGAAGCTGGCATTCGACAGACGAACACGTTTGTCGTCGGTGCCAGCAGCGGCGATCGCGCCGAGAAATTCGAAGAACTGCGTTGCCCGGATGATCGTGTAAGGGATACCCGACGTTTTGATGAGCCTTTCCTGGGCCAGCTTTGCGCGTAAATACCCGCTGTCCGGCAGGCGATCGGTGCCGACCACCGAGAGTGCGACGTGATGACGCACACCGGCCTTCTTCTCCGCGCGCGCGAGATTGCGGCCCGAGTTCTCGAAGAAGGCAAGAACCGCCGCGTCTTCGAAGGACGGAGAGTTCGAGACGTCCACGACCACCTCCGCGCGGGCCAGCGCCTCGGCCAAACCTCGACCAGTCGTGGCATCCACGCCGGTTTTCGGTGAGGCGGCGAGGGCCTCGTGACCCTGTTCGGTCAGCTTTTTTACAACCTTGGTTCCGATGAGGCCGCTGCCTCCAATCACGACGATCTTCATTTTG
>QHXD01000083.1 GCA_003223895.1 Acidobacteriota bacterium | reverse complement strand
ATTCTCAAGGCGGCCGAATCCGATATCGAAATGCGTCAGACGTCGCGCAAGCTTACATCGCAACTCGAGCGCGGTTCGGGTTTCGGCGAATTCGTTGGCACCAGCAAGATCATGCGCGAAGTCTACGAACTGATCCAGAGTCTCAGCTCCAGTGATGCATCGGCCATCATCACGGGAGAGAGCGGGACGGGAAAGGAACTTGCCGCCAGGACCATCCATCGGCTCAGTTCTCGGGCGACCGGCCCCTTCATCGCGGTGAATTCGGCAGCAATCCCCGAAACCCTGATCGAAAGTGAAGTCTTCGGACACGAGAAGGGCGCATTTACCGGCGCGATCGGCGTTCGGCCTGGCTGTTTCGAGCTGGCTAACGGCGGCACGCTGTTTCTGGATGAAATTGGAGAAATGCCGCTAGCACTCCAGCCCAAGCTTCTGCGCGTTCTGGAAGACGGCAAAGTTCGCCGCCTGGGCGGAAAACAGGAATTCGAGTTCGATGTGCGCGTCATCGCCGCCACCAACCAGGAACCGCGCAACGCCATTCACGACGGCAAGCTTCGCGAAGACCTGTACTACCGCTTGACGGTCTTTACGGTGCACCTTCCTCCGCTTCGCGATCGGAAAGAAGACCTTCCCCTTCTTGCTCAGCATTTCATCGGGGAATTCAACAGAAAGCACAGCACGGTGGTCACGGCCCTTCGCGACGACGCTCTCGAGATGCTCATGACCTACTCCTGGCCTGGCAACGTTCGCGAGTTTCGAAATGTCATGGAACGGGCGCTCATTCTTTCCCGCGGCGAATGGATCGAGACATTTCACCTCCCGCCATATCTACGAAATCCCAGCACGGAGTCTTCGACAAAGATCGTCCTGCCTCTGGGTATCACCGCTGCGGAAGCTGAGCGCGAACTCATTCTCCGGACGCTCGAAAAAACCAACCACAACAAAGCCGAAGCTGCGCGCCAGCTCGGACTGGACGTGAAGACGATACGCAACAAGTTGAAGTCATACAAGATTGAGGACTGATGTACGTGCTGCTGCTGCTGCTGGCGGCTGTTTGCGCCATCGCTTATCTGGCCTTTCGAGTTTTCCGGCTCAATCTCACGTCTCGCATGAGCTCAAAGCGCCATTGGCTTCCATGCAGGAAACGACCCACCTGTTGCTCGAGGGCATTCCCGGAACACTTACCGAGAAGCAGAGGCGCCTGCTCGACCTGAACCTGCAAAGCGGAAAGCGCCTGGCTCAGATGATCGGGAACATGCTCGATTTGTCCCGGCTTGAAGCTGGCGTCGTGGACTACGATATGCAGAACGCGGATATAGCGGATCTGGTCCATAACGTCGTCATCGAGCTCAGCGCGCAGGCGCGAGAGAAATCATTGCGGATGCTCACTGATATCCAGCGCGAGCCTTTGATGGTGCAGTGCGATCCGAATCGAATGGTGCAGTTGTTCACCAATCTTTTGGAGAACGCTTTACGGTTCTCCGTCAAGGGTGGCTTCATCGGTGTCTACGTGCGGTCGGTGCGGCAGCTTCCCCGCATGCCGCAAATCGCGCGTGGAAGATTGTCCGCGGTCAATTCGACCAGTGGCTTTGCGCTGGTTGGAATCTCCGATTCCGGTCCGGGAATCGACGATGCCAACAAAGAAAAAATCTTCCATACGTTCCATCAGATGAAGCAGGGCAAGAAGAGCCTCGGGGAAAGCCTGGGGCTGGGCCTGGCCATCTCGCGAGCCGTCGTTGAAGCTCATCGCGGAACAATCTGGGTGGAGGACGATCAATGTCATTTCTCAATGTCATTTCTCAACTCCATTAGTCATTGGGCAGTGGCCATCAGTGATCAGTGATTTACTTTGTCTCCCAAACCCAAAACGCCGACTGGTTGCCGATCGTGTGAACCACTTCCATATCCACATTCGCGACGTGGCTCAATTCCTGCAGCGTCTTGTCGTCCGAGATGCACAAAACGCGGCGTTCGTTCGCAACAACCTGAACGAGGTCCTCTGGGGAGAAAACCCCGCGGGTGCGGTTGAAGCGGTAATACTGCAGGCCGTACTCCGCCCATCGAGGTGGTTTGTACATGAACACGGTTTGATTGGCGGGTACGATTGCAGACAGGGCCAGGTCCCAGGGACGCATCGTGTCGGTACGGTCGAACCTTGGGAAAACCATTGTCGTCGCCGTGATTACCAGTGCCACGATTGCGGAAACGTTGAAGGGCGCCAGGAAGACGGGCTTGAGCCACAACGCCATCACGCAAAGGATTGCCGCGATCACAAAAGTAACTACCGCAATCAACATCCCGTCTACGTGCGGATCGACGTTGAGCGTGTTTCCATAAAACCCGAATGCGACACCAATAAAGGCCATCGTCCCGGCTTCAATGAACACTGCCACCTTGTATGCGCGAGAGACCGGCTGCAGCAATTCTTTCGCAAAGAGCAGAGCGATTGCCGGTGCCATGGGCAGGATGTAGCCCGGCAGCTTGGACTGTGAAAGCGAGAAGAAGACAAATGGCACAGCGGCCCACCATAAGAGGATGTGTTCGTTCTTGCCGAACCTGCGGCGGAGCGTCGGAATCATCAGAAATGTCCAGGGAAACGTCAGCAGCAGGAAAACGGGAAAGAAGAAATAGAACGGCCTTGGATGACCGTGAATCGTGGTCGTGAAACGTTCGATGTTCTGATTGATGAAGAAAACCTGCAGGAACTGCCAGCCGTTCACGACCGTACAAACGACAAACCAGGGTAGTGAGATCGCGGCGGTGATCCACAGTCCTTTGGGATACCACGTCCGCCATTCGTCCCATCGTCCACGCAGCCCGAGGAATCCTGCAAGCGAGAGCGCCGGCAACAGGACGGCTATGGGACCTTTGGCAAGAACTCCGAAGCCCATGGCCGCGTAGAGAGCGCCGCGGTGAGGCACATCGTCAAGGGCATATCCATCGATGCCGCGCGGGCGAAAGCAAAGAATCCGATCGAACTCAGGAGTATCAGGGCTGCTATAAACCCGATGGCCCGGTCCCAGAACCGTCGTCCACAGAAGTAAACGAGAAAGACACATATGCTGGCTGCGAGTGCAGACGGAAATCGAGCGCCGGCTTCATTGATGCCGAAGAGCTTGTAGCCGACGGCAGCGAGCCAGTACATCAATACGGGCTTTTCGAACCACGGAGTTCCATAGAGCCGGGGCGTGATGTAATCGCCGGTCAAAAACATCTCCCGCGCAATTGCGGCGTAACGCGGCTCATCGGGGCCCAGCAGACCGATGTTGCCCAATCCATGGAAGAAGAGGACATAGCACAGTCCGGCCAGCACGATCATGATGATGTGATCAAAATACGGACGCAGCGCGGGTTTCATGAAGTATGTGAAAATAGCACGGATGCGCGCAGCCATTAAAGAAGTCATCGAATATGGACTTGCCAGGCTGCTCCTCAAAACCTTCGGTGTCTTGCCGCGCAGGATTGCCCTCCCCGCCGCGGCAACTGTGGCCTGGCTTGGATTTCATCTCGCCCGGAGGCAGCGGCAGGCCGGCCTTCGAAACCTTCAGTTGGCGATGCCGGCGCTCGACCAGGCCGAACGGGAGCGAATCCTGCGTGGATGCTTTCAAAATCTCGGGCGGTTACTCGTTGAGTTCAGCCACTTTCCAGAGCTGACGAAGGGCAATATTTCGGAGTTCGTCGTTCATGACGGACTGGAAAACTATCTCGAAGGCCTGCGCCGGGGCCGCGGAGTGATCTTCATGACCGCCCATTTTGGCGCATGGGAACTGAGCTCATTCGCCCATTCCGTTTACGGATATCCCCTGAAGTTCATCGTCCGGCCCATCGACAACCCGAGAGTCGAATCCCTCATTTCTCAGTATCGCACGATCGGCGGCAACGTACCCATTCAGAGAAAAAGCGCAGCTCGCGACATCATCAGGGCCTTGCGCCAGAACCAGGCCGTCGGGATTTTGTTCGATCAGAACACGACGAGGGACGAGGGCGTGTTTGTGGACTTCTTTGGCGTCCCCGCCGCAACGACAACCGCAATTGCAACTTTCGCGCTCCGAACCGGGGCCGCCGTCCTGCCGGGATTTCTGATTTGGGAAAAAAGCCTCGGAAAGCATCGGCTGCAATTCGATCCACCGGTGAAGCTGGTCGAAACGGGAGACCTTGCACACGACGTCGCGGAAAACACAAGGTTGTTTAATCAGATTCTGGAAGGGTACGTGAGGAAGTACCCCGATCAGTGGCTGTGGATTCACAGAAGATGGAAGACCAGGCCGGAAGGGGAGGAATCGATTTATTGACAAGTGACAATTGAACATTGGCAAAGCTTTGCCAATGTTCAATGTTCAATTGTCACTTGTCATTTTTCTTACCGCAGGGGTTGCCCGTAAACCATGCTCTCCAGCCGCGCGATCCGATCTTCCATCGGCGGGTGCGTGCTGAAGAGATTCACGATACCGCCGCGATGAACATCTGAGCGGTTGCAGGATTGGCGTCCAGAGGAATCCGCTGAGACCCGGCCTGCAGGTTGCGCAGGGCGCTGGCCAGAGCCAGGGGATTCCCGCTGATGCGGGCACCTGTCGCATCGGCTTCGTACTCGCGGGAGCGCGAGATCGCCATTTGAATCAGCAGGGCGGCAATCGGTGCAAGGATGATCATGAGGATTGAGCCTATCATTCCACCCGCACCTTCGTCGTCGTCGCGGCGGCCGCCAAAGCCGCCAAAAATCATGCCCCATTGCGCCATGTGGGCGAGCATGCTGATTGCACCCGCAATTGTCGCGGCAATCGTGCCAATCAGGATGTCACGATTGGTTACATGGCCTAACTCGTGAGCCATCACAGCCGCGAGTTCTTCTCTGGTCAGCAGCCGCAGAATGCCCTCTGTTGCCGCCACTGCCGCATGGTTCGGGTTCCGTCCAGTTGCAAAAGCGTTCGGCGCATCCGACGGAATGATGTACACCTTTGGCATCGGCATGTGCATCTTCATCGCCAGATCCCGGGTCACACTGTATAGTTCGGGAGCTTCAGTCTCCGTCACTTCCCGTGCGCTGTACATCCTCAGGACAATCTTGTCGCTGAACCAGTAGCTGAACAGGTTCGTGGCCATGGCGAACATGAACGCGATGATCACCCCCTGCCGGCCTCCAAACGCACCGCCAATAAAAACCAGCAGAACAGTCAATCCGACCATGAGAAGGATTGTCTTAGTTGTGTTCATTAATTTCTCCCTGGTAATTCGGGGACAGACGTATAAATCACCTAATTAGCATTCAAGTACTTCACCCGCTAATTAGGTGATTTATACGTCTGTCCCCGAATTACCCAAACTCTGAGCCAGCAACTCGACCGGGTGTACGACATCCAGCTTCAAACCAAGCTTTTTCGCGCCGTACCGGAATTGAAACATGCAGCCCGGATTTCCGGTTACCAATACATCTATATGCGCTTTTTGGATTTTTTCCATCTTTCGATCCAGGATCTCCATCGAAAGCTCGTTCTGGGTAATGTTGTAAATTCCTGCGCTGCCGCAACATTGATCTGCACCTTCGATCTCGACGAACTCAATTCCGGGAATGGCCTTCAACAGCTTTCGAGGCTCGGTCTTGATACCCTGACCGTGAATCAGGTGGCAGGGGTCGTCATAACCGACGCGACGGTTCAACGGAGTTTTTAGACGTTCGAAAATCCGTGTTGAAACCAGAAACTCCGCAATGTCTTTCACCTTCGACGAAAACGCCTCAGCGCCATCAATCAACAGCGGATATTCCTTCAACATGGCGCCGCAGCCCGCGGCGTTGATGATGATGGCGTCGAGTTTGTCCACCGGAAATGCCGCAATGTTCGCGCGCGCCATTTGCTGTGCGGTATCGCGCAGGCCCGCATGATTGGCCAGCGCTCCGCAGCAGATCTGATTGCCAGGAACGACAACGTCATAGCCCGCCGCAGTCAGAAGTCTCACGGACGAACGGTTGATGGAACCGAGCATCGAATTCATGACGCAGCCGCTGAAAAAGGCGACCGTACCCACCCTCTTTCCTTCGGCGCGATAGTGGCTGTCCATTATGAGACCGCGCTCGATTCCAATCTCGGGCATCAACGCCTCGGCCGCAGCCATGCCGGGAGCAAACCGCCGGAGAAGTCGGGACCCTCGTACGAGCCACTGCATGCCCGAGTGCTCGTACAACTGCAACATTCGTGCCATGAGCTGAAATCGCCAGGGGTGCGGAAATACATGCTTCAACATGAGCCGGGCAATCCAATGGGCCGGCCGCTCATCGACAATTTTGCCCCGCATTTCCTCCATCATGTGGCCGAAATGCACGCCCGAAGGACAGGCCGTCTCGCACGCCCTGCAATCGAGGCATCGGAACATGTGCTCCACAAACGAATCCGTGATCTCCGCGCGGCCTTCGTCGTACGCGCGCATCAGATAGATGCGTCCGCGCGGCGAGTCCATCTCGCTGCCGAGTACGCGGTACGTCGGACACGAGGACAGACACAGACCGCAGTGAATGCAGTCGAGATACAGCGGTGGTTTAGTTTCTTTCTCCGTCAACATGGCGTCCTGCGTTCAATCGACCTTCGGGATCGAACGCTTCTTTCATTTTCTTCATCAGATCGTATTCGGTATCCGTCAATCCAAACGTTCCGATCTTGCGGCGCACCTCGAGCGGTGCTTTCTCGATCACGGCCCGGTATTTTCCACGAATCTGCGGAATCTCATCGGCATCGGAAATCTGCATCAGGACGATCCCGTTCAACGCGTGAGCAATCCAGGCGGCAGGCCGGTACGTTTTTATTATTTCATGTACGGTCGCTGGAAGTCCTATCACACGCAGGACAAGCGGACCCAGCTGGCCATAGCGTCCCCGAAGCTTTTCCCAGGCAGCGGCTTCGTCGGCATCTTCCAGGACTCTCCAATCCGCCGCCGGCAGATTCTTCAACTGCCAATCGACTGCCCGGGGATGTTCACCAAACCGCAGCAAGACTTCGTTTTCAGGTCCGGTCCATTCGCACGAAATCGGCTGCAGCGCGCTGTTGCGAATGGATGCGATCAGCGCGGCAGCCCCACTCTCGTCAGCGGGCCGGGCAATGGCTGTCGCTGTTCTTGGAAATTTGGCGCGCAGCTTAAGACTCACTTCCACGATGACGGCGAGCGTGCCGAGAGAACCCGTGTAAAGTTTCTGCAGGTCGTACCCGGTGACATTTTTCACAACGCGGCCGCCGGCTTTCGAAATTTGTCCATCGACGTGGACCACTTTCATTCCGATGATCCAGTCGCGAATTGTTCCCGTCGCACGAAACGGTCCTTGCGCGTTGGTAGCGGCGATTCCGCCAACGGTTGCCCGCGGGCCATTCCACGGGTCAAGCGGAAGGAATTGGTTATTCTCCAGGAGCGCGTGCTGGAGTTGTTCGAGGGGTACCCCAGCCTCGACGTGAACCGTCAGGTCCGCTGGATTGTATTCGGTGATTCGCGAGAGCCGCGTGAGATCGATGGCGCAGTCGGCCCGCCGAAGCGGGTTTCCGAAACAGGTTTGCGTTGCGGCGCCGAGAGGAACGATCGCGCCCTTCTCCGAGGCGAGAGTCTGCGCCAGTTCTTCGATGGATTCGGGCCGCAGGACTGTCGAAGGAGAAACGCCGTCTATCGTCAACGCGCGGACCCTCGCAGGACCTCATCAACTCTTTTTCCAATTTCAGCAGTGCTGGTTGTCGTGTGCTTTCCGATCTCCGTGCAGGCGCGCCGGGTCGGGAAAATCTTGGAAGGATTCAACAATCCATCGGGGTTGAAGACACGCTTCACGCGCATCATCATCTCGAGATCTGGTTCGGTGAAAACCAGATTCATGAACTCCTTCTTCTCATAGCCGATGCCGTGCTCACCGCTCAGCGCACCACCCACGTCGACGCACAACTTCACAATCTCCTCGCCCATTCGATGGATTTTCTCGACCTGATCCTGACGGCGGCCATCGAAGAGAATCAGCGGATGCAGGTTTCCATCGCCGGCGTGAAAGACATTGGCCACGGCCAGGCCGTAACGGTCGGACATGCGCGCGATCTCAGCCAAAACTTCGGGGAGACGCGTCCGCGGTATGACTGCATCCATCGTGATCATGTCGGGACTGATGCGGCCCATGGCGCCGAACGCGCCCTTGCGTCCGAGCCAGAGCCTGGCCCGTTCCTCGTCATCTTTGGCAACGCGAACGTCATATGACCGATTCCGGCGGCAAATCTCGACGATAGCATTCGACGTTTCCTCGAGGCCTTCACGAAAGCCGTCAACTTCGATCAGCAGCGCCGCGGCGGCATCCTGAGGGTATCCGGCCTTGTAAACCGACGCTTCGACCGCCTCGATCGTTTTCGCATCGACGAACTCCAGGGCCGCAGGCACAATGCCGGCGGCGATGATATCCGAAACGGTCTGGCTGCAATCCTCGACCGAATGAAACGCCGCCAGCAGCGTCTTCACCCACTGCGGCTTCTGGAGGAGCCGAATCGTGATTTCAGTAACGATGACGAACGTGCCCTCGGACCCGACGATAGCTCCAAGAAGGTCCATCCCAACCGTCTCGCCGGCGGCATTGCCGAGGCGAATGATCTCACCTTTCGGCGTGACCGCTTCGATAGCCAGAATGTGATTCGTGGTCATTCCGTACTTCAGACAATGCGGCCCACCGGAGTTTTCCGCAACGTTGCCACCGATGCTGCATGCCATCTGGCTCGAAGGATCCGGCGCGTAGTACAGGCCATAAGGCGCGACGGCCTGGGAGATATGAAGATTCACGACTCCCGGCTGCACGATCGCGAAGCGGTTATCCGCATCGATCGACAGGACGCGATTCATCCGCTGAAGCTCGATGATGATACCGCCTTCCACCGCCAGCGCTCCGCCGCTCAATCCGGTTCCAGCGCCACGCGGCAGAAATGGGATGCGGTGTTCATTGGCCAGCCGGACGATTTGCGCCACCTGCTCGGTCGTCCATGGAAAGACAACAGCGTCCGGCTTGCTTTTGAAGAGGGTCAACGCGTCGCACTCGTAGACGAGCAGCTCCGTCTCATCTTCGATGACGGCAGGACTGCCCAGGATCTCCCGCAGTTTCTTTATGACTTCCTTCTTCACGGTTTCTTCTCGCGCTCCTTGAGCAGCCGGATCTGTTCCTTCACCAGGTCGACCTGTGGAAAATTCGGATTGTTCTGAACAAGCTTTTCCCAGGCTTGAATCGCTCCCTGCGCGTCGTTCTTTCCATGCAGGAGCGCGACACCCATGTTGAACAGCGTCCGTGGATGGTTCGGTTGCAGCGCCAGGGTCTTCTGGAATTGAGCAATCGCCTCGTCGAACCGATTGCTGTAGAACAGGGCCGTACCGATATCGGTGCTGACTTCGACGTTACTCGGCTGCAATTCCAATACTTTCTTATACAGGTCGATGGCCTTCGGATAATTCTTCTGGTCGAAGTGCATGCCGCCCAGCTCGATGAGCGCTTCGATGTTTTTCGGATTGTTTTTGATTTCAGTTTCCAGCTGCTGGAGCCGCGCCGTATCGAGTGGCGGTGGGGGCGGTTCTTCCGGCCCCTGGCCGGGCACGGAACCCGCGGGACCAAGACTTTCCACCGGAAGCGGTGTCGCCCGCACGATATCCGGAGCCCGTTTTTTCGTCCATGTATAAAGAGCGCCAAAACCGATGATGAAACCCACCAGGAGGAACGCCCATGCCTGCTTCCGCATGCCCCGATGATACCACTACCCCTTTCTCTCGTTGTTGCCCGATGATTTTCATTGGCATTCTCATCCGCGGGGGTATAACCTGCCAGAAAAACCCGGGAGGAGATTGTATGAAGAAATTCGTCGTCGTCCTGACGCTCGTTTTGGCAATCGTTATCGCGGCCGGAGTTCTTGCCGCTCAACAGCAGTCCAACCGCGTGCCTCCGCCATGGGCGTACGGCTTCGCGACCCCGCCGGGGGCGACCGCCGCACCAGCTGCCCCTGCGGCTCCTGCAACTCCATCTGCTCCGGACCCCACGATGCACAAGCTTCCGGGCAGCAACTCGTCGTTCACAGCCGCGCAGATTCGTGATGGAGCCGGCCCGGCCGACTGGTATCCGGGGGACCACCCGCCGATGCCCGACATCGTGGCGCACGGCAAGCCTGCACAACAAGTCATCGCGTGCAGTCTTTGCCATTACCCTAACGGCAAAGGCCGCGCGGAGAATGCCGGCGTCTCGGGTCTGTCTTACGACTATTTCGTGCAGACCATGATGGATTTCAAAAACGATAAGAGAAAGAGTACGGATACCCGCAAGGCGAATACCAACAGGATGATCAGCTTCGCGAAGGCCATGACCGATGACGAAATCAAGGCCGCCGCGACGTACTTCGCAGCCATCAAGTGGACGCCGTGGGTCCGCGTCGTCGAGGCCGACACTGTACCAAAGACGCGGATCGCCGGAGGCTTGTTCCTGGTGGCGGAGGGAGCCGAAGCCGGCAAGGAGCCGATCGGACAACGAATCATCGAAGTGCCGGAAAAAACCGAAGACACTGAACTGCTGCGGAATCCACGCTCGGGTTTCGTTGCGTATGCGCCTCCGGGCAGCATCAAAAAAGGTGAAGCGCTCGCCAGAACGGCTCAGTGCACGCTGTGCCACGGTGCCAATCTTGAAGGGCTCGGTCCTGTTCCCGGAATTGCGGGCCGCTCTCCCAGCTACACCGTACGCCAGCTTTTCGATATGCAGGCTGGTTCCCGCAAAGGAGTCTGGACGGATCTCATGAAGCCCGTCGTCGACAAATTGTCGGCGGAAGATATGCTGAATATCGCCGCCTACACGGCGTCGCGCACACCGGGAGGCGCAGTCCGGTCCAACCAGTAAGACTGTAGCTCACAGCCAACAGAAAAGGCCCGGCCGCGAAAGCGGCCGGGCTTTCTTTACGGCAAGACGGTACCAAAGAGGTACCGCGTGGTCGAAAGACTTTCCAGTCGGGTACCAAAGAGGTACCGCCTGGTCGAAAGACTTTCCAGTCGGGTACCAAAGAGGTACCGCCTGGTCGAAAGACTTTCCAGTCAGGTACAAAAGAGGTACCGCCTGGTCGAAGGATTTTCCAGTCGGGTACAAAAGAGGTACCGCCTGGTCGAAAGAGTTTCCAGTCAGGTACAAAACGGCTTTGACGCTCTTCCTCAATCTGGAATCAGCAATCCCCGATACGCAACCGCCAACAAAGATACGCAACAGCCATCACCAATAATCGCGAATCAGGGAAACCATTAAGCTATTGCTGTCCAGCGTGGCGTATCTGTGTTGGGGGTTGCGTATCGGCGATGGCGGATTGCGGATTGAGGAAGGTTGTCAGAGCTGGCGATCAGGCCGGCAAGCGTGCGGGTAGCACGCCTGCCGGCAGATTGCGCATCACTGCGCCGGCTGTTGTGTAAGCCGTACTGAGCAGTAGTAGGCAAGTGCAACAACACCGGTGAGGGCTCCCAGGACCAACAGGCCGGGGCCGACAGTTGTTGCAATGAGCCCGAGCGACAGCAGACCAGCGATCAGGAATGAAGGTGCAGAATTCAGAAAGTACTGTGACCAGATGTGAAAGAGCGACATTCCCTTGGTCAATGCCACGATCAGAGCTACGGACAAGGAGTTGCCGAGGAAGTAAGTGAACGATGCCAACAGAGTGGCAATCGTTTCGGCCGAGAGAGTATTTGCAGTCTGACTACCGATCAACACGTGATGAATCCACCACGTACCGGTCGAAGTAAGAGCAATCATCCCCGCATTGAAGATCAGTTGATGAACCACGATCTTCTTGTGCGGATGGATTGCCTGAATGGTAACCCCGCAAATGGCTAGCAGGGCCGCTACCGCAGGACCATCCTGAAGGACAGCCAACAGAACGACCGCCGTCAAGAATGACAGCGAAGTGCCCCGATAAAGGGTCACTTTGGCGCGGGCAGTACAGGCTGCAATCGCCAGGAGCAGGAAGATCCGG
>QHXD01000082.1 GCA_003223895.1 Acidobacteriota bacterium | reverse complement strand
TTTCAACTGAAGTTGTTGCGGCGTGGGGCGCGGGTCTTCGTTGATTTGCCAGCGTTCTTCCTGGAATTCCACCGGGACAAGGTTGACCGTCAGCTGGCGTTCACCTCGCATGACGGTGAATTTTATCGTTTCGCCGATGGCGTGGGTATGAAGCCGGCTGCGAAAATTGTCGAAGGTCAAGCGTTCGTCCGCCATCGCCGTGAGAATGTCGCCGGCGTCCAGCCTGGCGCGCTCGGCCGGTGAATTGGCCATGACTCGTCTCACCCGAACGGCGTTCCCATCCCCACGGTCGAATTCAATGCCGACGTACAGGGTAGCCGACTGTTTGGCGACTTCGATTGAAAGGCCGGCCTGTTTGAGATACCGGTTGTAATCCAGCTCCTGCCGGCTCTGAGCCGTCATTTGATAAAACTCGGCGAAGTCCGATCCCGTGACCGCTGCGAGGGCTTGCAGAAAACCGTCCTCGGGAAACCCGACGCCCTTGTTGGCGTAATTCTCCATCAGGTAGCGCATCACATCGTCGAGGCTCTTCTGGTTCTTCGTCCTCGCGCGAATCTCCAGATCCAGCAGCATGCCGATAATTTCGCCCTTGGTGTAGTACGAAATCGCATTGTTCTCCGAGTTGTCACTCCGCAGCCATGCATTCCAACTGGCTTCCTCGGCGCTCATCAAACGGCGGCCCGGGGCATGCTGCAGCGTATTCACCTCGTTGGCTAACTTTGAAAGAAATTCGGTTGGCAGGATTACACCGGTTCGCTCGAGCAGAAGATCCCCATAGTAGCTCGTAATACCTTCTGCGACCCACAGGAGCCGCGTATGAACTTCACGTGTGTAGTCGAATGGGCCAAGGACTTTCGGACGGATACGCTTCACGTTCCAAAGATGAAAATATTCGTGGGCGACCGTACCCAGGAACTCCCGGTACGTCGTCTGGCTCACGAAGTCGTTTTCACCGACGGTGATGCGTGTGGAGTTGAGATGCTCGAGCCCGCTGTTTCCGCCTTGCGGCTGAACTTTGAAGAGGAAGGTGTACTCCTTATACGGGGCTTTGCCGAAGATGGCGACGCCCGCTTCCACAATCTCTTTCACGTCGGCTTCGACCTGTGGCGCAGTCATCGATATGTCGGGTTTGCTGAACACCAGGCGATGATTCGCTCCGGCAGCCTGAAACTCGAGTACTTTGAACTCGCCGATGAATGCCGGCGCGTCGACGAAGATGTCATAGTCCCCGGCGTGATAACGGTCGCCTCTTTTTTCCAGACCTGTGTAGACCTTCCAGTTTCCAGGAACGCTGTACTTCACACTGTAGGGCACATGCTTTTGTCCAACGACGTACATGAAAGTCGACGACGCCGTCATGTCGGCCATCTGATCCGTCAGCAACCGTGAGAAGACCTGATATCGCACGGTGACATCGTCGGCGGCCGCCTTTGAAATGCGCCACGTCTGCTTGTCTGTCTGCTCCCACTTCAAAGGCTGGCCCCGCCCGCTGACGGCGCGGAAATCCTGAACGTTTTTGGCATAGTCGAGGATGGTGTATCTGCCTGGTTCCCAGGCAGGCATGGATACGGAGATGGCAGTTTCCCGAATGCCCTTCACCAACATTTCAACATCGTAGAGGTGTTGAACGGGATTCCGGACCGCAACCGTATACTCGACATCCACGCCGCGAGCAGGCATCTGATTTTCGGCATAGATAGCCTGCGCGGGCGCCTGCAACGCGGACGTTGTCAGGAGGAAGAGAAAGAGCAGCAGCCGTGCCGGTACCATGTCTATTTTTTAGTGTATTTCTTCAGTGCCATCCCGCCAGTCAGCGATCCGTACAGGTTGCCTTTGGCGTCCGCCGCAACGCCTTCCTGCGATCCCTGAGGATCCGGGTCGGGAATGGATGCGGTGACCTTCCCGTCTTTGGCGCTCCCGATGGTGATGCCCTTGTGAAATCCCGGGTTGGTCTTGGCGTCCGACTGATGGTCGCTCAGGTAGAGGTTGTCGTTCTTGTCGATAAACAGTCCGCTCGGCCGGCCGAATTGCTTCCATTCTTCGAGAAATTTTCCGTCCTGGTCGAAGATCTGGATCCGATTGTTCCCCCGGTCGCCAACAAACAACCGGCCGCGGGAATCCATGGCCAGGGCGTGAGGCGTATCGAACTCGCCTGAGGCGGTGCCCTTCTTTCCCCACGCTTTAATGAACTTGCCATCCTTCGTGAACTTCAGAACACGGGCGTTCGAATTTCCGCCATGGCCGTCCGCGATGAAGATATCGCCATTTGGTGCGATCAGGACGGCGGACGGCTGATTGAACGTGTCCGGGCCATCACCGGCGACTCCAGCCTTGCCGAGCGTCATCAGGACCTTGCCGTCCGGGCTGAATTTGAAAACCTGGTGACCCTTTCCGTTTCTCCTGGGATCCTTTCCGTCGGCCCCTTCTCCGTCCGTCACCCAGATGTTTCCTTCCCGGTCCACGTGGATCCCATGCGGACGGACGAACATCCCCGCGCCAAAGCTCTTCACGACGTTTCCCGACGCATCAAACTTGAGAATGGGTGCGACGCTGGACCCCACGCAATCTTGTGCGCCGCATCTCTCAAAGACCCAGATGCTGCTACCATCGCGATCGACCGTGATTCCGGCCGTGGACCCTATCTTCCTTCCTTCGGGAAGCTTGAAGTAGTTTTCGATGGTTTGATAGGAGTTGTGCTGGGAATAGACAGCCTGGGACAGCGCGATCACCGCAACGCCTGCTGCCACCGCCAATCGGACTCGACCTGCATTCGACATGGCAACCTCCAAGGTTTAATAGTGCGGGTAACTTTGGCTAAGATTTGGCTCCAGCCTGGCCGCGATTGTCAAATTCTTTGACAAGGCTGGCGCGCCGTCCTACTGTAGTGGAACATTTAACCGATTTTGAAGGATAACGCTTGGAAATTTGAAGAGGAGGAGCGCTTATGCGCGTCGCTTTGTTTTTACTGCTTGTGGCTGCGCTACTAATCCATGGCCCCACCACTGCTACGCTGCGGGCCCAGGAAGGCGGGTCTGCCGCAGCGTCCGCTCTGGATTATGAGTTCTTCAAGACCAAGGTACAGCCCATTTTTCTGGCCAAGCGCGATGGCCACACCCGTTGTGTCTCCTGCCACAGTAAGGGTACGCCCATGCGCCTGGAAGCGCTGTCCCCTGGCGCCACGACCTGGAGTGAGGAACAGTCCCGGAAGAACTTCCAGGTTGTCCGCGCGCGAGTGACTGCGCGCAACCTCCAACAGAGCAAACTGCTGGTGCATCCGCTTCTGGCCGATGGTGGCGGCGATTTCTACCACAGTGGAGGCAAACACTGGAATTCTTTTCTCGATCCGGAGTGGCAGACGCTCGCCAATTGGGTGTGCGGACGGAAAGCCAACGAGAAGCTCGTCGAGTACACCGGTTCGTGCGTGGAAGAGTGAACTGCCGGTACGGAAGATAAACTTTTGAACCGTTTTCTGCGAGGAGTTGATGATGACAACTATTAACGTGGTTCGACGCTGTTTGACGCTTCTGGCGATCCTTCTACTACTCGTGCTGCCGGTGGCGGCGCAAAACCAGGTTCGGATCCTCCAGAGCAATGCTGCCGGAGACAGAGTCCATATTATCGACCCTGTCACGAACAAGGTCGTGGGAGAAATCCCGGGCATCGAGACGGCCCATGGGATCACGGCGTCCCCCGACGGAAGCCGGATCTATGTCAGTAATGAAGCTGACGAGACGCTGGATGTAGCCGATGCAAGAACGATGAAGGTGATCAAGAAGATCCCTCTCTCGGCCAGACCCAACAATATCGCGATCAGTCCTGATGGGCGGCGAGTCTACGTGGGGATCAGGCAGCCGGTCGGGAACAACCCGGGCGTAGCGGATGTCATCGATACCGCCTCTCTTTCGAAAATTAAAAGCATCCGTACCGAAGGACCCGTACACAACCTCTATGTCACGCCCGACGGCAAGAACGTTGTCGCCGGCGACGCCACTGACAAAGGTTATGTGAGCGTCCTCGATACGCAGACGGACGCCCCCGCGTGGTCAGTTAAACTTGACCATAGCATCCGTCCGATGGCGATTTCGAAGAACCCCGACGGCTCGACCCGTTCGATCTTCGTGCAGGTCGGCGACTTTAACGGGTTTGTGGTAGTGGATTTCAAAACGCGCAAGGAAGCCGCCCGGATCACACTTCCCAAGCTGCCCCCCGGCAGAGTTCCGATGATAACAGGCTCCGCTGAATCTCACGGCCTGGCCGTCACCGCGGACCAAACGACTCTTGTGGTCTGCAGCCGGCTGAACAACGCTCTCTACTCGTATTCCCTCCCTGATTTGAAGCTGGTGGGAAGAGCCGATCTCAGCGGGAAAGGCGCCGCCTGGGTTACGCTCACGCCTGACGGCAAGAGGGCCTATATCGCCGACCCGGTGGGGAACAGCACGCTCGTGGTCGACATCCCGACAATGAAAGAAATAGCGAAAATCCCGGTCGGTCAGGTGCCGAAGCGCAACCACACGATGGTGATCCCCGGAAGGGCTTCCAACGAATGAAAGCCGCGCGGTAGCTTCGGGTCGCTTTGCTAACCGTGCTTTCGTAACCCCGAAGGTCGGAAGGTCGGACCTGTCTCTGGCGGCGGAGACAGGTCCCTTCCGCGCCCAATGTCATTGGACCGTGAGCTTTCGGCAAGCCTGTGTGGACCGCGTCTACACAGGCTTGCCGAAAGCTCACGACGAAACTTACGCATGTCCAAAACGGAGGCCGCTTTCCTGATGGCTCTGTAGAATACTCCACTTATTGCTAAGTCCTGAGTAACGCCGAAGGATAGAGCCATCCGTCGCCGCTGGATTCCTAAATGCTGCGCGACTTCTCGTCACTAATCCGGTTCGGCCCAGTTAGCCTACGCAATCGCGGTTCTACTCTTGCTTCGCGCTTGGAACGGCTGCGACTTTCGGCTTCCACGCTGCGACCAGTGCTTTGGCCTGTGCGATCTGATCCGGAGTCATCTGTTTTTCAGCTTCACCAAGCTGTGATTGATAAAATTCACCGCCGTGCGCTGCGGCCAGCCGGAGCCACATCTCAGCCTGCACAGAATCGTGCGCGAAATTCTGACCCTTCAAGTAAGCCATGCCAAGGAGGAACTGAGCATCTTGCATATCCTGGTCCGCCGAAAGCCTCAGCCACTTCAGCCCTTCTACAGTATCCCTCTGGGGCAGCAAATACATGGCGCCCAGAAAGAATTGAGCGTCGGCGTTGCCTTGACCGGCGGCTGCCTTAAACCATTTAATGGCCTGCTCAGAATCTTTTTCAACCCCCTGGCCTATCATGTACATCTTGCCAACGATTAGCTGAGCCTCCTCGTCGCCTTGCTCCGCCACCGCCGTGAATTCTGTCAAGGCTACTGCATATTCCTTTTTTTCGTAGGCACGCATCGCAGAATCAAAATCTTGCGCCATGGACATTTCTGAGCAGAGCAGGACCGAAAAAACGCAAAACAAAAACTGGCCTAAGCTGGACCGGACCCTATTTTTCTCCATCAATTTTTCCCCTGTTGTGTGCCTTTTGATTCTCGTTGTGACATGTCGTTTACGGGTTTGGGTCAGGACGACCTCAAATCGGCCTGACCCGCTGACGAACATCGGCAGAACGGCCAGCTTAGAAGGCAATGCCAGTACTTTGAGTGAAAACCTTATTCTGCATCACGGTAATGTTGACAGGCCCTACGCAGGTCGCCGCCTGTGCGTAGTTTCCATCACTAACTAAGGTCGAAGGAGTCCACTGCACTGTCACGCCGTAGTTGCCGGATTGTAAACCTGCGACGATCCAGTTGAAACTGTGGGCGCCAAGCGTGCTCTGGCTAAAGCTAAGGAAGCATCCCCCACTGCCGTCAGGATTGGCAAGGCACTGGCTAGCGATCGCGCTAAACAGGTTTGAACTGAGCTGGATGAACCGATCTTCGTAAGTGACCGGGGCAGACGGAATCACAGCAGGGTCGGGTTGGCCGCTTAATGGAGTTACGGTCACCTGGAAATCCACTCCCGCTTGCGAGGAGGTGGAGGCTGAGGCTTGCTTTGAGCTAATGGTAGCGTTCGTCAGAAGGCCAACCACCGCTGACGGGTTAACAACGAACACGTTACCGTTGCCACTGGACGTTTTAATAGTTGTCTTAAGCGATGTTACTGTCCCCCCCACTCCGCCAGTGAGCGCGCCGTTTGACGAGTTCACAACGCACTGCATGGGCAGGCTGGCGAAATTGAAGCTCCCACTGCTCTGTGCAAAACCCACGGGTGCATTCAATGCTGCGATCACGAATATAGTCGCTACAAGCATCGTCTTTTTCATGATGATCTCTACTCCCTTTTCATTTTTGGATTATTTTTACCTTAGTTGCGATTTTTCGGCGGAGTTCGTTGCACGTGGTTTACCAGCCTGACTAGCCAGACTTGCGGCCTTAATTGTCAGGCACTTCCCAACGGAATGTCGTAGGCTGTGCGAGGTTGTTTGGATCTACTTGATGGTGTCTTATAACAAGGTGGAAAAGATCAGGCTCTCGCGACCACCCACACATTAGCGGCCGGCAGCCACGACGCCCTTCGCCATACTGGATCGGGTACGCCGCATCAGCCACAAGTTCGACTGTGGCGTTGGAGACGACATGGACTCCGTCCTCGCGAAGTACACGAAGCCTAAAGCCTGACCAGTTCCTGTGTGGTCATCCGTTCGGTTTCACCTTGGCTATCCCAGTCCACGCAGCCTTGCCGAAAGCTCACATTGGACCGCCGTCTCTTACATATTTGCCGTTGGGAGCCACTCGTGGTTTGCCGGCAACATCCTGTTTTTATCCAACCCGACAGTCGCGTCATCGACGCGATGAAATCGTTCAATCCTATCTTCCCAATGTCGATTGGTCATAGAGCTTGGAAAGAACTTCCTGGTCAGCTTCAAAAGTTGGACCGGTTCGGTCGAAGGATTCTCCAGTCAGGTACAAGATAGGTACCGCCTGCTCGAAAGGGTTTCCAGTCAGGTACCAAAGAAGTACCCGTTGGTCGAAAGACTTTCCAATCAGGTACCAAAGAGGTACCGGTTGGTCGAAAGGTTTTCCAGTCAGGTACCAAAGAGGTACCCGTTGGTCGAAAGACTTTCCAGTCAGGTACCAAAGAGGTACCCGTTGGTCGAAAGACTTTCCAGTCAGGTACCAAAGAGGTACCGGGATCGGTAAACCCAACTCTGATCCAGGTTTGCCCCAACCGCGCTGCCTCAGCTCATCAATTGTCGGTGTTAGAGGACTCTTCAGGTCGTACGTGATTGGAAGTCTGTAATCGAGGATATTCGCCCAGCTCTGCTGCACCTCCTTGAACGCATCGTT